>NZ_DCLI01000101.1:0-2622 GCF_002320975.1 Clostridium sp. UBA1652 | reverse complement strand
TCGCTCTGATGCTCACTTATTGAATAAGCTCCGCTTCTCACTCGTCGTCTCCTAGCACTACTCGTTCCTAACGTTTTTCAGCTCAATTAACTATTGCTATTGAACTTTTTATCAATTATACAGATTTGATTCTGAACTATTGATAAATTAACTTAGTAGCTTAAATTAACTTTAGATAACTAATTATTTTTCAGAAATTCAATACCTTGAATTTCTTCCTTAACTCTCAACTATCCATTCTTAATTCTCAACTAAATAAGTTGTCATTCTATAAAGAATATTGATTGTTTTTGCCAACTGGCTTTATTATATATTACTTTACTTACTTATGTGCAATTTTCAAAGAACTTACCGCCTCTATCTTGGCGACAAATAGTATTATATAAATATACTTACTAATTGTCAATATGCTTTTTAAATTTTTTAGAGATTTTTTTGTATATTTTCTTCAAAAGCTATCTATTAACTTTTTTGTATATATTCTCTTAATTTTTGCTTATAGTATTCTACTTTATAAGTTTATACTTTTGGTATCTGCTATTAGGTCTATTGGGTAATGTATAAGTTATAATATTAACTTTTAGTAATCTATTAATTGCTCTTTTTAAATTACCATTTATAATTCCATATCCTAATGCTTCAATTATTTCCTTTTTAGACATCTCCTTCTCATCTAATAATTCAAGTATTCTCTTTTCAGTATCATTTATATAGAGCTCTTTAAATCTATCTTGGGCCTCATCTTGCACCCTGTCTTGGGCCCTCCCCTCCAAGAAACAAGAATTTATAGGTAATCTAACTAAAAAGTAAGTTCTTTCTTCATCAGTTTCAAATATAGGTTTAGGTGAATTGTTCTTTTCCATACACTCAATGATTTTAAATAAACCTGTTGCTCTTCCATCTGCAAACTTCATAGCTTTAAGGAATTCTCCCAACCTCCTATTTCTATATCTTCTAGCTATTACTTTTCCTTTATTAATATCCTCAATCTTTATTGATTTATCCGCTCCTGGATAACTTATTATAGCTATCTCTTCTTTCTCTATTCTAACTTCTATAGGATTATTATCCAAGTAATCTCTATGGTACACAGCATTAACTAAAGCTTCTTTAATAGCTTCATCTGGATAATTAAACCTCTTTAGTTCATTGCCTTCCTCATTTAATTTAATAACCTTTTCCTTTATAACTGAATTTCTAATATAAATTAGCACCCCCAATAACTGAGTATATATTGATCCCGTAAAAATTTGCTCTGAGAAATTTTTTCCTTCAGAAACATCATTAAAATTCACAACCTCAATTTGACAACTTGGAAAAAATCTTTCAGGGGTATCACTAAACATTAATAAACCTATATTTTTAACCTTCACTTCCTCATTAAATATTTCTAGTACATTCATCTCACCTAACAAATTTTCTATAGGCTGCTTTCCAACTTGCCAATATAGCTCATTTTCCGAAGATCTAAAATACTCTTTTATTAAATCTAACTTTAAATCTCCAATATCAGCATAGTTATTCACTCTATCATCAAAAGGAACATTTTCTCTTTCTTCGTAAAAATTATTTAATATCTTCGCTTCTGCTTTAAAATTTCTAGCTAAACTTACTAAGTTGTCTTTTTCTTCTATAGCAAACCCACCCTGATCCTTTATAATTCCATAATAACATCTTATAGAATCATCTATAATTCTGCTAATTCTGATATTAACATTTGGATGCATCATTCTCATCTCAGTAACCATATTAACCGTTGATTTTCTAAGTCTAACATTTTTAGTAACATCATATTCTTCATTTTCTGTAGATATATTTAGACTGTTAATAATACCTCTCTTCTTTACTTCTTCTTTAGAAACCTTGGAATTACTATTAACTTTTTCTTCTACCGGTTGAGGAACCTTCTTCTCAAACTCTTTTAACTCCTTTTCACTATTATCAAAAAAGAATTCATCTATAAACACACCTTCAACTTCATCAGTATCATACCAATGTGATTCACTTAAAATATCATCATCATCATTCCCAATCATTTCTTTAATAGCTTTCTTCTTACCCATAACCACCCTCCCACAACTTCTTCTCTATATACTATGACTCCAAATCTAAAAGAGTTTCTATATTTCTGATGTTCTGATGTTCTGCACTTCTGATTTTCTGATCTTCTGATGTTCTGCACTTCTGCACTGTAGAGACTTCTCCTCAAGTCTCATCAAATTCCTTTTAACTTCTGCACTGTAGGAGCTTCTTCTCAAGCTCCATTATATTCCTATCTACTTATTCCTTTCACTAAAAATGATTAGACTGACGCTGAGAAGAGCGTCTACCGAATAGATGTGTAGAGACTTCTCCTCAAGTCTCATAAAATTCCTTCTCACCTCTATCCTGTAGGAGCGTCCCTCAGCTCCATCAAATTCCTTTTAACTTCTATCCTGTAGGAGCGCTTCTCAGCCTTTATTAAATTCCTTTCACCAACTAATTAGACTTCTATTAAAAAATACGACAAAAAAGGTTACTAGATAAATCTAGTAACCTTTAACATTATCTCAAAATTAAACAGAGGAAAACGTAAATCTCTTCAATCATATTGACTGAATATTTATACTTAAATTCTACTAA
>NZ_DCLI01000077.1:0-106540 GCF_002320975.1 Clostridium sp. UBA1652 | reverse complement strand
TAATACGAGGAAATTATACACATCAATTCTGTAGAAGCGTTTTTCAGCTTCATGAAATTCATTTATTGTGAATTAAACATCCTAAAGAATAAAAACAAGAAAATTGAGCGCCTGCCAGTTTTCCTCACATGCGTTTGGAAAGGCAGATGCGCAAAAAAAATCGACGGCTCATAGTCGCCTTAACGATTTTTTTGTATTTAAAAACAAAAATGGAGGTAGCAATATGAAACTTGAAAAATTAATTGGTGATCGTTTTAAAGAAAGACCATCTGATTGTGTAGTTGATAGTCATGCATTGATGGTTAGAGGAGGATATATAAAAAGTGTTTCCAATGGAATCTATTCTTCATATACTCCACTGAAAAGAATCACAAGAAAAATAGAGCAGATTATGCGTGAAGAAATGGATGGGATTGAAGGACAGGAAGTACAGTTTCCAGTAGTTATGCCTGCAAGTTTATGGGAAGAATCTGGGAGATATGAAAGTATAGGTAACGAACTTGTTAGATTTAATGATAGAAATAAAAGCCCTCTAGTTCTTGGTATGACACATGAGGAGGCGGCTGTTCAACTTGTACGTGAATATGGAAAAAGTTATTTAAAATACCCATTTATGATTTATCAAATACAAACTAAATTTAGAGATGAAGCTCGTCCTAGAGCAGGATTAATTCGCGTTCGTGAATTCACTATGAAGGATGCATATTCTTTCCATACAAGTAAAGAGGATTTGGAAGAATACTATATCAGTTGTTATGAAGCTTATGAAAGAATCTATAAAAGAACAGGAATACCAGAAGTAATATCCGTAGCCTCTGATTCTGGTATGATGGGAGGAAGTATATCTCATGAATTTATGCTTTTAACTCCTATTGGAGAGGATTCAATAGCTATATGTAAAGAATGTGATTATCGCGCAAATATAGAAGCTGCTGAAAGTATAATTCATAATAATAAAGATGAAGTTTCAGAAAAACTGACACTTGTTCATACACCAAATATTCATACCATTGAAGAGGTTTGTAAGTTTTTAAATAGTAAAGAAAGCCTTTCTTGTAAAGCTGTTGTATATCAAAGAAATTCGGATGATAAGTATGTTGTGTTATTTATACGTGGAGATATAGAGGTAAATGAAACTAAATTATCGAATTATTTAGGTGAAGAAATTCATCCAGCAATAATTACTGAAGATAGTGGACTTACTCCAGGATATATAGGACCATATAATTTAGAAGGTGATTTTATTGTGCTTTTTGACTCTTCACTTAAAAATACTAACAATCTTTCTTGTGGGGCAAACAAGGAGGAGTATCACTATACTGGATTAGATATTAGTCGTGATATCGGAGAGGTTGAGTATCATGACTTTGCTAAGGTTATTGAAGGTGGTATATGTCCTAATTGCGGAAAGCCAGCTATTACAATTTCACGTGGGGTAGAAGTAGGCAATATTTTTCAACTAGGCGACAAATATACTAAATCTATGAATATGACTTACCTTGATCAAGATGGTAATTTACAAAATCCTATAATGGGTTGTTATGGTATTGGAGTAGGTAGACTTGCTGCTGCAGTATGTGAGGCGCATCATGATGAATTTGGTCCAAGGTGGCCAATATCAATTGCTCCATGGCATGTTCATTTATGTGCGGTACGATCTGATAATACTGAAATAAAGGAATGTGCAGATAACTTATATAAAGAGTTGCAACAAAAAGGTATAGAAGTTATTTATGATGATCGTTCTGTAAGCGCAGGAGTTATGTTTTCTGATGCTGACCTATTAGGAGTTCCAGTAAGAGTAGTTGTTAGTCCAAGAAATTTAAAACAAAATATCATAGAAGTTGTTGCTAGAGATAAGAGCTTTTCTATAAATGTACCAATGGAAAATGCATTAGAATCTATATTGAAGATAGTTTCTGATTTAAGAGCTAATAGCAATATGTAACAAGACTATTTATTTGAAAAAAATAGCAAATTATAATATAATCATCATAAGCCCTCTAAGCATAGAGGGCTTTAATAGTAGGTTGGGGGAATTTTATTTTGTATAATGATATATTTAGCGGGGTAGATTCTATAGGAGGATTCTTTAAGCGAATAGGAATAATAATTATAGCAATTATCATTTTTTTTGGTTATGTTGGAGGAATGGGTACTTTAACATTTAAGGTAATTAGTAGAAATTCTAAGGGATATATGTTGCTTGATACTTCAGTATTGAATTATATTATGCTTATGGCTATACCTATACTTTTAGTTATATTATTGTATATATATTTTAAATTTAGAAATGATGCATATGAACCTTTAGAGTATACGCCTGTTTATAGTGGTATATATAGAAAAAATAAAAGTAATAAAATACAATATAACGTAGTCTTTGCGGGGTTATTTGCAGTATTATTAAGTGCTTATTTATATGGAATAAATAATTATTACGCAGTATTCGAAGATAGGATAGAAAAGCATAATTTATTAAATTTTAAGGATAAAAATTATAGCTATAAAGATATTGAAGAGGTTTCTATCTATGTTAAAGAACATAAATCTGGTGGAAGTTTATATTATAAAGTTTATTTTAAAGATGGATACAAAATAGATTTGTCTAGCTTTGGATCAATATATGATTTGTTGGATATAACTGAGATAGTTAAAGATAATAATGTTAAAATAAATATTGACCACAAGCACTTTAATGAACTTGTTGAAGATTTAGCTGATGAGCATGCAAAACCTTATAGGATACTATTTGAGGAATAATTTATAGGGGAGGTGAGATTTTATGTACAGTATTATGCTTATAGAAGATGATAAAAAGTTACGGGAACTTATTAAAAATCATCTTGAAAGATATGGATATAATATTCAAGAGGTTGAGGATTTCTCTAATATAAAAAGTGAATTTATAAAAAATAATCCAAGTTTAGTACTTATGGATATTAATCTTCCTTTTTATGACGGGTTCTATTGGTGTAGGGATATAAGAACTGTGTCCAATGTTCCTATTGTATTTATATCTGCAAGGGATTCAGATATAGATCAAGTTAGGGCCATAGAAAATGGTGGAGATGATTATATAACTAAACCTTTCTCATATGAGGTATTGCTTGCAAAGATAAAAGGGGTAATAAGAAGAGTTTATGGAAGTTATTCAGAGGGAGTATCCCAAGAGGTCTTTGAGATAGACGGACTATTTATTTATACTGATAAAAATATTATAGAGTTTAGGGATAAAAAGCTTGATTTAAGTAAGAATGAATTTGTGCTATTATTTACTCTCGTAAAGAACATAAATAAGATTGTAAATAGAGATATGCTGCTTGAAGCTTTATGGAGTGATATTGATTTTGTAGATGATAATACTCTTTCGGTGAATATGACTAGGTTAAGAAAAAAACTTGAAGATATAGGTATTAAAGATTCTATTGAAACCAAACGAGGACAAGGATATAAACTTATAAATAATTGGAGATAATTAATCTATGAATAAGGAAATAAATTTTTTTCAATACCTTAAAGATAGGATAGGATACATAGTTATTTATTTTGTAGCTATTTTATTGGTTATATTGACCATGCATCTCACTTTAATAATAGCTTTAAAAGAAGTATTTTTTGAGAATATAGTATATTCTTTATTGATATCAGTTATTTTGCTTAGTGTTTTTTTAGTCTATGATTATAGAAAAAATAGAGATTTCTATAAACAATTAAGTACCTTAGTAAATTCTGATATAGATTTAGATGATTTACTCTACGATGTACAAGGAGTAACAAGAGAACAGGAAATTTTTCAAGTTATTCTAACAAAGCTATATAGAAATTACAAACAGGAAATAACTAGATATGAAGATATACATAACGAGTATTTGGAATTTATAAATCAATGGGTACATCAGATGAAAACGCCGGTATCTGTTATCAATCTTCTTGTGCAAGAAGCTGTTAATAATGAGGGTAATGAAGCCTTTGAAAGTATAGGGGAAGAAAATGATAAGTTATACCATGGATTAGAGATGGTTCTTTATAATGCTAGATTGAATAAGTTTAATTTAGATTTTGTAGTAGAAAATATACACCTTAATGAGTTACTTAGAGAAGTTATAAATGATAATAAGAAGCTTATTATAAAAAATAGAGTTTATCCAAAGATTAAAGGAAAAGAAAATTTAATAGTAAGAAGTGATAGAAAATCTTTATATTTTGTAATAAATCAATTGCTTATCAACGGTGTAAAATATTCAAAAGATGGTGAGAAAAGAAGCATAGATTTTATTATAAAAGAGGAAGAGAAAGAAAATATATTGGTTATTGAAGATAATGGAATAGGTATAGCTAAAGAGGATGTAGGAAGGGTTTTTAGAGCTTTTTTTACAGGCAAAAATGGAAGAAAAATAAATGAATCAACAGGAATGGGATTATATCTATCTAAAAAAGTGTGTGATGAGCTTGGACATAGAATTTGGGTTGAGTCTGAAGAGGGAGTAGGAAGCAAGTTTTATGTAGCATTTAATAAAGAAAAGAGTATATTCAATATGTAGTCTTACAAAATTGAAAGAAATGTAAGTTAAGTTGAAAGAGAAATCGATAGGTAGGTTTCTCTATTTTTTTTATAATATAAATATACTTTTTAATTTAGGAGGATAGAATGGGAAATATAGTTACTGTTATAAAAGGTGTAGTTATAGGTTTGGCAACTTTAGTTCCAGGAGTTAGTGGGGGAACTATGGCAATAATATTAGGTGTGTATGATGATTTAATTCATTCTATTAGTTCTTTTTTTAAAGATTGGAAAAAGAATAGTTTATTTTTAGTTCAAATTGGAATAGGTGCTGTTGTAGGTATGGGTGCGTTTAGTAAAATTATAGAACAGGCACTAGTTAAGTATGAGAATCCAATGATTTATCTGTTTTTAGGTATAATATGTGGGGGGATTCCTGTTTTATATAAAAAGTCATTGAGTTCTGAAAGAAAAAAAGCAGACTTAATGTTTTTAGTTATAGGTTTTATAATTGTATTTATAATGACTTTACAGCCAAGTGCAGTGCTTACTTTAGCTACAGATACTGGTGTTAAGAGTACAATATTTCTTGTAATAGCTGGTTTTATAATAGCTGTAGCTCTTATTCTTCCAGGAATAAGTACTTCATTTATGCTTTTAACTTTAGGATTATATAGTATTACTTTAGAAGCTATAAATACTTTTAACCTTGCGTATTTAGTTCCAATAGGAATAGGGGCTATAATAGGAACTTTATCTACTACAAAGGCTATAGAAAATTTACTTGAAAAGTATCCGAGTAAAACTTATTTACTTATATTGGGTTTTGTAATAGGGTCTTTATTAGAAGTATTTCCAGGAATACCTGAAGGATTTGATATAATATACTGTATAATCACATTTATTGTTGGATTTGCAGTTATTAAATATATGAGTAGAGATACTTAATTTGGAGGAAGGGTAATGAGTATACTAGAAGCAAAAAATATAACTAAAGTGTACACCTCTAAGAGAGGTAGCATGAAAGTTAAAGCTCTAAATAATTTTAGTGTTACTGTAGAAGAGGGGGAGTTTATAGGTGTTATGGGACCTTCAGGAAGTGGAAAAACAACACTTCTTAATATCCTAGCCACATTAGATTATCCATCCTCAGGAGAAATACTTATTAGTAATATTACCCCTTCCACCTTAAATGACAAGGAGATATCTTTATTTAGACGTAGAGAAATAGGATTTATATTTCAAGATTTTAATCTATTAGAGTCGCTATCTATTGAAGAGAATATACTTTTACCATTAGCTTTGGAGAAGGTTGAAGTTTTAGAAATAGAACAAAGACTTAGAAGTATAACTGAATTTTTGGACATAAGAAGTATATTAGGTAAAAGAGTTTATGAAATTTCTGGTGGTCAGAGGCAGAAGGTAGCTTGTGCAAGAGCTTTAATCAATAATCCTTCTATTATTTTTGCAGACGAACCTACAGGAAGTTTAGATTCAAAATCAGCTTACGATATAATGGATGGGTTAAGTAAATTGAATAAAGAGAAAAAATCTACTATCTTAATGGTTACTCATGATCCTTTTGTAGCAAGTTTTTGTAATAAAGTTATCATGATAAAAGATGGAAGATTTTTTCTTGATATAGTGAAGCGGAATAGTAGGGAAACTTTTTTTAAGGAAATTATAGACTCACTTTCACTTTTGGGAGATATAAGGAGGAGTTATAATGACCTTAAGTGATGTTGTATATAAGAATATGAGAGAAAACTTAAACAAATATATTATGTACTATTTAAGTAATGTAATTATAATAATGATATTTTTTATGTTTGGAAACTTTCTCTATAATTTAGAGGTAGGTAATATTCAAGAACTAAACAATATGGATAGGGTTATAAAAATTATAATATATTTTTGTGAAATTACTATAGTAGTGTTTACCTTGATTTTTTCTAGTTATTCTATTTCTAATTTTTTGAAAATACGTAAAAGAGAATTTGCGCTTTTAAAAACTCTTGGATTTACTAATTCTAATATAACTTTATATACATCTATAGAAAATTTGTTGTTTTCACTTATTTCTATAATTACTGGAATTATAGTGGGTATGCTATTTTCAAGATTATTTTTCTTAATTATAACTGTAATTTTAGATTTAGATGAGGTAATAAAATTTCATATATCTAAAAGAGTAACCTTATTAACTTTGGTAGGATTTGTAATTTTATCTCAGGTAATAAATTATATATGTAGTTACAGAATAAAGAAGAGTAGTGTTATTAAACTTTTGAAAGAAGAACAAGAGTCTAGATATGAAACAGAATTTTCTACAGGAAAAGCTATATTATGTTTAGTCCTTTTAGGCTTAGGTTATGGATTAGCTTTATTTTCGGGAAGAGCAATAGAAGTTACAATGGTACCTATCTTAGTTATAACTATACTAGGAACTTATCTATTGTACGCTCAGTTAAGTATATTTTTAACAGATAGACTAAAGAAAAATAAAAAGAAGTATTACAAAGGTATAAACTTAATAAGTATATCTCAGTTAATTTATAAAATAAAAGATAATATTATAATTCTATTTATTGTTTCAATATTTAGTGCTATTAGTTTAACAGCTATAATAAGTGTCTATTCGGTACAAAAGAATGTATTAAACAGTATAAGGCTTAATTTTCCACAGGATTTTGACTTTATTGGGAGAACTGGAGAAAATAATGAGAAATTAGTGTCTGATATATTAGTTTCAAATGGATATGATATAGAGGATAAAATAAGTATAACATTAATAAAAGCTGAGAATTTAGATGCAGTAGAGCCTAAAAAGGGTAATCTTAATACGATTAATAACAAAAAGGACTTTTACTTAATGTCTAATTATGATTACAATAAGTTGGCTTTAAAGCAGGGAAGAGAAGCAGTAAACTTAAAGGATGATGAGGTTATAATACGTACTTATAATGTTATGGGGGGGATTGGAAGTCATTATTTTATAGATGAGAAAGATAGGATAAATTTAGGTGTAGATAAATCAATTGTGGAATTGAATATAAAAAATGAGATTAGTGGTGGAATAATAAATGATGACTATGAAAATACCAATGCTAATACAGCTGTTTTAGAAGATGGATTGTATAACAAAATACTAAGTTACACTAGTGAAAATAATAAGGTTATATATTACGGATATAATTTTAACAACTTTAATAAAGATTTTAATTCTATGAATGAGGTTGGAAATTTATTTAGTAATGATATAGGAAAGTCTTTTATTGAGAGGATACAAAGGTATTCGCCCCTTATTAAAACTATGTCCTTGCTTTTCTTCATAGGAAGTTTTATATCCATAATATTTTTTATTTCAACTAATAGTATATTATATTTTAAAATATTCAATGAAGTTCAAAAGGACAGATATGAATTTATAGCATTAAAGAAAATAGGAATAACAAATGAAGAAATAGAGAAGACAGTAGAGGGCCAGATTTTTATAATATTTTTTATTCCTTTTATAGTTTCTATTTCTCATACATTTTTTGCTATAAAAGCATTAAGCAATTTATTAAATGATAACCTATCAGCATATTTTGTAGTTACAACATTAATTTTCGCCCTTATTCAACTAGCATATTATAAATTTGCCAAAACCATGTATATTAAACAAATAAGAGTTTGGAAAGGATAAGTAATGGATAATTTAATTTTTTTAATAAAATCAGCTATAATAGGTGTGGTTGAAGGGATAACAGAGTTTCTTCCTATATCTTCAACAGGTCACATAATAATATTTCAGAATCTATTAGGGTTTCAAGGTGATAATGAAACCTATGTAAATATGTATGCATATGTTATACAGTTAGGAGCAATACTTGCAGTTGTAGTTTTATATTGGAGAAAAATAAAAGAAACTCTACTAAACTTTTTCCCAGGAAAAGTTGGTTATGAAAAGTCTGGTTTTAAGTTTTGGTTTATGATAGTTATAGCATGTATTCCAGGTGCTGTAGTTCAATTAACTTTAGACGATTTAGCAGATAAGTATTTATTTAATACCGTATCTGTTGCTATTACTTTAGTTTTAGGTGCTGTATGGATGCTTTACGCTGAAAATAGATTTAGAAATGTTTCAGGTGCTAAAGAAATAAATATTAACCCTAAACAAGCAATAATTATAGGTTTATTTCAATGTTTAGCTATAATACCAGGGATGTCTAGATCTGCCTCTACAATAATAGGTGGATGGATAGCTGGATTATCTACAGTAGCAGCAGCGGAGTTTTCATTCTTCTTGGCTATACCAGTAATGATGGGAATGAGTCTTTTAAAATTTATCAAAATTGGAGGAGTTTCTACATTGACTTCAATTGAAATAATGTCATTAGTAGTAGGCTTTCTAGTATCGTTTATAGTTGCATTAATTGTAATAAAAAAGTTTATAGAGTACTTAAAGAAAAAGCCTATGAAGGTATTTGTTATATATAGAATGGTATTTGGAATAATGATTCTAATAGCTGGCTTTTCAGGATTATTTAGTATTAGTTAAATAGTAGAAGAGGTAGATTAAAAAGTTTATGTGTTTATTAATGCACATAGGCTTTTTTGATTACTTAGATATAATTTAATATATTGTAATATACTAAATTCAGGTGTAAGATTATACAGGGTAAATTTAATAGGGAGATGAAGGCGTAATGTATAAACTAACAGACTTGATAGATAAAATAATTAAGATAGAGGAGCTTGGTGCCGAGCTTTATATAAAAAAATCAGAAGGACTTGAAGGTCAAGAGAATATAAAAGTATTAGCTAAAGCATTAGCTAACCAAGAAAGAAAACATGTAAAGATTTATGAAGACTTTAGAGACAACATACTGAACTGTGAGGATATAGATGTTGAATTTGATATATACGATAAAGCAAGTAAGTTAGTATATGAGTTTATGCATTTAAGTGTGAGTAAAGAAATACATGAAGTCAAAGACTTATTAGATTTGGCTATAGGCTTTGAAAAAGATTATTTGGCTTTAGTTAAAAGGATAAGGGGATTATTTGTTAGTGAACCTAATGATATGGAAACTAATAATTATAAGCTGTTGACAGTAATAATAAGCCAAGAAGAAGAGCATGTTAGGGACTTAGAAAGTGTACTTAAAAAGATAAATACTAACATGTGAATAAAAGCATTCAATTAAGGGTTGAATGCTTTTTATGTTAGTTGATACAATTATAAAAAGTAAAAAAGGAGACGTTGATTTATATGAGAAATATGATTGAAATTGGTGATACTATTGGGTTAATAGCCTGTTCAAATGGGCTGGCTATTGAAAGTAATAAGAAAATAAAGAAACTTGAAGAAGTTTTGGTAAGTTTAGGGCTGAAGTTTGTTTATGGAAATGAAATTTACAGAAGTAAAGATGTCTATAATGGAACTCCAAAAGAGAAGGCTGAAGGACTTATGAAGCTTTTTAAAGATAAGTCAGTTAAAGCCATATTTGATATATCTGGAGGAGATTTAGCCAATGGAGTTTTAAATTATTTAGATTTTAATGAGATAGGGAATAATAAGAAACCATTCCTTGGGTATAGCGATTTATCCGTTTTATTAAATCCACTCCATGACTTAAGTGGAATAGATACGTATTATTATCAACTTAGAAATCTTGTTGGGGAGTATAAAGAAGAACAGTTAAAGCTGTTTAAAGGTTTCTTTTTTGAGGGAAGTACTGATTTATTGAATTTTAACTATAAATGGATTAGAGGAAATAAGATGAGTGGAGAAGTAGTTGGGGGAAATATCCGATGTTTTTTGAAGCTAGCAGGAACAAAATATATGGTAGACTTTAAAGATAAGATTTTATTTTTAGAGAGCCTAGGTGGAGATGTTTCCAAAATAACAACCTACTTAACTCAATATGAACAGCTAGATGTTTTTAAAAATATAAAGGGAATAATATTAGGTAGCTTTAGCGAGATGGAGGAGAAAAATTATACACCAAAAACTGAAGAGATTTTGTTAGATATCTTAGGGGATTTAGATCTACCAATAATAAAAACAAATGAGCTTGGTCATGGGCAAAATAGTAAAAGTATAGCTATAGGTAAGCTGATTAATTTATCTTATTAAATAGAGAATATTGATTTGGATGTATTTACTTGAGGATTAACTTTAAATTTGACAACTTAAGTGTTATAATTAAGTTGTTTATAAAATTAGAAAAGAGGAGAATAGCAAGTGCTTTATGATATAAATGAAAGAAAATCAGTTATATCTTATGACAGATACAGTGATAGAATAGATTTAATAAAACTTAATGATGAAGAAAGTGACTACATCATAGACATATTAGAAAAGGCAGTTAAAGTAAGAAGATATAGTAAAATTTCTGCTAAGATTGCATATAGAAATAGAGAATCTTTTTTAAAAAAAGGATATATTATAGAGGCTAGAATACCTAACCTGTATAGAGGGAATGAAGATGGACTATTTTTAGCAAAGTATTTTTCTGTAGAAAGAGAAACAGTGAGATACAAAGAGATTCTTAATAAAGTTATACATGAGGCTGCTAAAAATAAAAATAAGAATAAATATTGTAGACTTTTATTAAGAGAAGATTTAATGTATAGATTAGTGAGAGAAAAAGAGTTAGATGAATTAGTGGACTTCTATAGAAAAAATATAAAATCAAGACTTCTTTCAGTATTTGAGTATAAATATATAGAAGATTTTATTAATAATAATACAGTGTATGGAGCTATATGTAAGAAAGAAAAAATCATAGCGGCTGTTGCGTGTGAAGTAGATAGAGAAAATTTATATGCTGAAATGACTAATTTTGCTGGTGATGAGAATTTTAGAGGGAAAGGTTTAGCACGTTATTTAGTAATCTCTATGGAAGAAGAAATGAAGAAAATAGGAATAAAAACTTTATATTCTGTAGTTAGAGCAAAATCTTTTGATGCAAATATACTCTTCTCCAAAATAGGTTTTAAGTTTTCAGGAACCTTAATAAATAACACTAACATATCTGGTAGAATAGAAAGCATGAATGTATGGTATAAAGAAATATAACCCAGGGGCATTATAATGATGCTCCTTTTATTATGCTAAGATGTTTAGATATTTATATTTGGAACGATATAGAAGATATAGGAATTTATATCGGGATAATAAGGGGGAGAGGTTTTGGAAAGAAGAGTAAAGCATATATATATTGAAGACTTGAAGGATGGAATGGTATTATCAAAAGACTTAGAGATTAATGGAAGAGTGTTATTAGTTCAAGATACATCTCTTACAGAAAATATTATATATAAACTAAAAAATCAATATATTTTAGATAAAATAGAGATCTACGATGATAAATCACAACTATATGAAAATATGTTTTCTGAAAAAGAAAAATCCATAGAAGAAATTGAGGAAAGTTTTCAAAAGTTAACTGATAATATGAAAGAAATATTTGAAGGTATATACAGCATACAGAGTAATGGAATTGAGGAAGTCAGAAAATTTGCTAAAAAAATTCAAGAAGAATTAAAATCAACAAGCTCAGTAATTAAAAATATTGTAATAAAGGGAAGCGGAGATGATGCAATATATAGACATAGTGTAAATGTTGCGGCATTAAGCGCTATTTTAGGGAAATGGATTGGATTAGATGAAGTAAAAATAAATCTATTAACCTATTCAGCTATATTACATGACTTTGGAAAAACTCAAATAAATCCCCAAATATTAAATAAAAAAGGAAAATTAAGAAAAGATGAGATTAAAGAAATAGAAAAACATCCTACAATAACATATAATTATATAAAGGAAATTTCTTTTCTTGATAGTTCTGTAAGTTATGGTGTATTAATGCATCATGAAAGAGAAGATGGATCAGGATATCCATTAGGAATTAAAGGTGATAAAATACATATTTTTTCAAAAATAATAGCTATAGCTGATGTATTTGATGTTGTTAATTCTAATAGAGGTTATAAGAAGAAAAAGGGTGCATTAGAAGCTTTAGAAATAATAAAAGAAGAGGGTTTAAGAAAGTTAAACTATGAGTATTGTGATATTTTTTTAAAACATATAATTAATTACTATATGGGAGAAAATGTTTTATTGAGTGATGGCAATGTAGGTAAAATAATTCAAATTGATATAAACAATATCTCCGAACCTCTTTTATTATGTGAAGATAAGTTTATAGACATAAAAAAAGAAAAAAATATTGTTGTAGAGAATTTAATTTTGTAGTAAATAAGATGTATGAATTGTTATAATTTATACATCTTATTTAAATGTAAAAAATTAACTTTAGAAAAATTTAATACTTATTTTATACATAGATAATAACTTATTTAATATTAGTTTATACTTACTATATAAGATAATTACATAAATTAAAAAATCATGGGGGTTACATAAATGAAAAAGAAAGTAATAGCAATAATTATAGCTGTAGTAGTTGTTGGAGGAGTATTTGGTTTAAATAGAATAAATAGAGCTAGAAATCAAGGAAGTACAGTTAAAACATCAGAAGTTACTCAAGGAGACTTGCAGGTATATTTATCTAGTACAGCTTTAGTTAAATCACAAGAGGTTAAAGATTATTATGGTGCACAAGCAAAAGTAACCAAAGTAAATGTTAAAGTTGGAGATACAGTTAAAAAAGGTGATGTATTAGTAACGTATGATCAACAAGATTTAAATACTCAAGTAAAACAAGCAGAAATACAATATAATAATGCTTTACTTCAAAAACAGGATTTAGTAAATCAAAATAATGATATTAAAAATAAGATAGCTGAATATGATAAAGAAATTAAAGAAGTAAACAATCAAATAGAAAAAGCACAAAATGATCCATTTGATATAGATTTATTACCTACTTTAAATTCGAAGAAGGAAAGTTTAGAGAAAAGTAAGTCTGCTTTAACACCAATATCAGATACAAAGCTTCAACAAGCGGACAATAGCATAAATTCTGCTAAACTAACTTTAGATAATGCAAACAGCAATTTATCTAAAGGAGTAAGTAGTATAACAGCAGATATAGATGGAGTAGTCACAGCTTTAAATGTGGCAGAAGGAGCTATGGGAACTATACAACAAGCTGCTGTAACAGTTCAGAATGTAGCAAATTTAAAAGTTACTTTATCTCTAAGTAGATATGATGCAGCTAAAGTTACTATTGGTCAAGATGCAGTAATTAAGAATAATGGAAAAGAGTATAAGGGTAAGGTTTCTTATATATCTCCTACAGCTGAAGTTGCAAAGACTTCTACAAGTGGAGAAGCTAATCTTAGTGTTGATATTAATATAACGGATGTAAATCCAGAACTTAAAATAGGATTTGAAGCAGATGTTGATATCTTATTAAATGAAGCAAAAAATGTAATTAAAGTACCAACAGAAAGTCTTAAAACAGATAAAACAGGAAAGAGCGTTATTTATATAGTTGAAGATAATAAGGCGGTAGAGAAGGAAGTTACTAAGGGAATTCAGTCTGATACTGAAGTTCAAGTAGAGGGAGTAACAACTGGTGCTAAAGTAATCCTTAATCCTACAGATACAATTAAAGATGGAACTTTAGTAAAGTAGGAGGATATTAAATTGAGTGATGTAAATGTTGTTGAAATTAAAAATATAGTAAAGATATATGAGACTGGGTCAGTAACCTTTAAAGCATTAAAAGGAGTAGATTTAAAAATTACAAAGGGAGAATTTACATCCATAATGGGAGCATCAGGTTCAGGTAAATCAACCCTTATGAATATATTAGGATGTCTTGATAAAATGAGCGAAGGTGAGTATTACTTAAATGGTAAAAACATTTCCATGCTTAAAGATGATGAGTTAGCCTTTATAAGAAATAAAGAAATTGGATTTGTATTTCAAGCATTTAACCTTCTTCCTAGAATGACTGTATTAGAAAATGTTGAGCTTCCTATGATTTATGCAGGGGTTTCACCTAAAGTCAGAAGAGAAAGGGCTATAAAAGCTTTAGAAAAAGTTGGCTTAGGAGATAAACTTCATAATAAGTCTACAGAAATATCAGGTGGACAAAAGCAAAGAGTTGCAATAGCTAGAGCTATAGTTAATGAACCTACTATAATAATGGCAGATGAACCTACAGGAAATTTGGATACAAAATCTACATTTGATATCATGAAAATATTTCAAGATATAAATGATGAGGGAGCAACTGTAATAATGGTTACTCACGAGCCAGATGTAGCTAAGTATACTAAGAGAATAGTAAGGTTTAAAGATGGAGTAATAGTAGAAGATAAGCCTGTAGAAGACAGAACTAGATTATAGGAGGGCTAATAATGAATTTTATAGAAAATTTTAAAATGGCAATAGATAGCATAAAATCCAATAAGATGAGATCCTTCCTTACTATGCTTGGGATAATTATAGGAATAAGTTCAGTTATAATTATTTTATCCTTAGGGGCTGGTGGTAAAAATAGTATTGTAGGAGAGTTTGAGAAAATTGGAACTAACAATGTAACTGTTAGTGTAGATACTAATAAATCAGCAGAAGGAGATAACATAACCTTAAAAGATATAGAAGCTGTAAGAACGAAGGTTGATACAGTAAAATATGTAACGCCTACAGTTTCTCAAAGAGGAAAGGTAAGCTCAAATGACAAAAAAAGAGATGCTACTATTAATGGGGCTAATGAAGATTATGCTCTTATAAATAATACAACTATACTATATGGAAGATTTTTTAGCGAAAATGATGTGTTAAATAGTAAAGCAGTTGCTTTAATTGATGAAAATTCTGCTAAAGAGCTTTTTGGATTTTCAGATGTAGTTGGAGAATCAGTTAAAATAGGGGCGGAAGGAACAAGTAAAAGTGTAACCATAATAGGAGTTACAGAATCACAAAATATAGGCACTGCTGCCAACGAACGAGCCACTATAGTAACACCTATTACTTTTGTACAAAATCTTTATCCAACAACAAGTAAGATATATTCAATAACTGTAACATCAACTTCAAAAGATGATGTAAATGATGCGGCAAACAGTGCAATTAGTATACTTGAAAGTAGACACAATAATTCTGGTAAGGAAGTATATAAGGCACAAAGCATGTTAGACATACTATCTCAAGTTGATAATGTGTTAGGCATATTTACAACTTTTGTTGCTGCGGTTGCTGGAATATCTCTTTTAGTAGGAGGTATAGGAGTTATGAATATAATGCTAGTATCAGTAACTGAAAGAACTAGAGAAATAGGTATAAGAAAAGCAATAGGCGCTACAACAAAAACTATACTTATTCAATTCTTAACTGAATCTTCTATAGTTTCATTAATTGGAGGGTTAATCGGCATGACACTAGGCTATATAGGAGCGGAACTTATAGGTCTAGCAGCAGGAATAGCTCCATCAATATCTATTGGAATGGTATTAGGAGTAATAATATTCTCATCCTCTATAGGAATGTTCTTTGGAATATATCCAGCTAAAAAGGCAGCTAACTTAGATCCAATAGATGCACTTAGATATGAATAATAGTTACATTATAGTGGGCAAGAAATTCTTGTCCACTATAATGATATTTAAGGAGATAGAAGATGTCTATTAAAGTAAGATTAAGATTTTCCTATATAGCAATGCTAGTGATTCCATTTATTCTAATATTAGCTTTGAGTCATATATTTACTTCTTTATTGGAAGGTAGTACAAAATATAGTATTGGTGCAAAAGGTCCTATAGATAAGTTGGATTTTTATACTCAGGTAGTAGCTTCAACTAATAGAGTAATGAAATTTGTAAACAATCAAAGTATTCAGAATTCTGATAAGTTTTTAGATAATGATTTTATGGAGTCGCTAGAAAATAATAGACAATTAGAATATACTGGCTTAGTGATAAGAAAAAACGAAGATATAGTTTACGTATCGGAAGAAATAAAAACTAATCTTGATACCTCAAAGCTACCAAAGTTTAACTTAGAAGAAGTCACAATGGAAGAGCTTTACGAAGAGAAAAAACAAATTACATTAGGGCAACAAGATTTTTATTTTAAAGATGGAAGTGAAGGAAGTGTATTTTATATACTAGATAAATCACACTTAGCTCAATTATTTAAAAGGAATATAAGCTGGCTTCTTATAGGGATTTGTCTAATTTTAGTTAGTACTCATGGGATATTAACTTATTTAGTCTATAAGAGCATAATAAAACCCTTAAAGGAATTAGAAAATGCAGCTAATGAGATTAAACAAGGAAATTTAGATTATAAAATAAATATTGACTCAAAGGATGAAATAGCTCAAGTAGGAAATTCTTTTGAGAATATGAGGATGAGACTTAAGGAGTCTATAGAATTACAGCAACAATATGAAGATAATAGAAAAGAATTAATTTCTAATATATCTCATGATTTAAAAACGCCTATAACGTCTATTAAAGGATATGTTGAAGGAATAAAAGATGGAATAGCAGATACTCCAGAAAAAATGAACAAATACATAAACACCATACATGCCAAAGCAAAATACATGGATGTCTTAATAGATGATTTATTTTTATTCTCCAAACTTGATATTAATAAATTACAGTTTCATTATCAACAAGTTGATTTTACAGAATTTATGAAGGACTGTATAGAAGAGCTTTCTTTTGATATTGCTAAAAACAATATAGAATTAACATCGCATATTCCAAAATCTACAATCATGGTTAAAGCGGATGTTCAAAAGCTTAAGAGAGTTATATTAAATATAATTGAGAATTCTATGAAATATAAAGATGATAAGGCTTTAAAAATAGATATAAATATAGTCGAGAAAAATAATGAGGTAATAGTTGAAATAAAAGATAATGGAAAAGGAATAGATAAAGAAATATTACCAAATATATTTGAGAGATTTTATAGAGGAGATGTAGCTAGAGAAACTATAGGAGGAGGAAGTGGGTTAGGTCTTGCTATAGTAAAAAAAATAATAGAGGAACATCAAGGCGAAATATGGGCTGAAAGTGAATTAAATAAAGGAACTAGTATTTTCTTTAAGTTAAAAAAATATAGGTTGGGAGGGGAAATATGAAGAGAGTTCTAATAATAGAAGATGATATTAGCATTGCAGAGTTAGAGAGAGATTATTTGGAGATTAATGGCTTCAGTGTTGATATAGAAAGTAGTGGAGATAAAGGGTTTTATAAAGTTCAACATGAAGATTATGATTTAGTTATATTAGATGTTATGCTTCCAACTATGGATGGCTTTGAGATATGTAAAAGAATTCGTATTGAAAAAGATATACCTATTCTTATGGTGTCAGCTAAAAAAGAAGATATAGATAAAATTAGGGCTTTAGGGCTTGGTGCAGATGATTATATGACTAAGCCATTTAGTCCCAATGAATTAGTTGCAAGGGTTAAAGCACATATTTTAAGATACGAGCGTTTAGTAAATGGAAGCGGTAAAAAAGAACAGGATATAATACAGATTAGAGGAATTACCATAGATAAAACCTCTAGAAGAATATTCATAAATGATAAAGAAATAAATTTTACAACTAAGGAATTTGATTTATTACTATTACTAGCTAGTAACCCAAATAGAGTTTTTTCAAAAGAAGAGTTATTTGAAAGAATATGGGGTATGGATTCCGCAGGGGAAATTGCAACAGTAACAGTTCACATAAGAAAAATAAGAGAAAAAATTGAGTCTGATTCTTCAAAACCACAATATATTGAGACTATCTGGGGAATAGGATATAGATTTGAGGTATAAAAGAATAATATTTTTATGTACAATCTACTAATAGTGAGGGATAATTATTAGTAGATTTTTTTATTAGGAGTGACAGCATGAAAAAGACTTATAATTTTTATAAATGGAGAATTTGGACAATATTATCTTTGTCCTTTGTTATGTCATTATTTCATAGAAGTGCATTAGGGGTAGTATCAGAAGAACTTTCGAAAACCCTTAACTTATCGGCAGCTCAGATTGGTAATATTGCATCTGTAACCTTTTATAGTTATGCCATTATGCAGATTCCAGCAGGAATTCTTTTAGATGTATTTGGATATAAGAAGATAAGTTACCTAGGCGTTATAACTACAGGAGTGGGTTCTATGCTACTTGGAGCTGCTTCAAATGTATGGATTGCCTATGGAGCAAGACTTCTTGTAGGAGTTGGAACTTCCGTTATATTTATATCAGTACTTAAGGCTCAGGCTATTTGGTTTTCAAAAGATGAGTTCTCAAAGGCATCATCAAAGCTATCTTTTATAGGTAACATGGGAGGGGTAATAGCTACCTTTCCACTTGCAGCCATGGTTATATTTATGGGATGGAGAAACTCCTTTTATGTAATGGGAGTAGCTTGCTTTATTGTTGGATTTTTAGTGTACAAATATGTAATATCTTCTCCAAAGGAAGTAGGATTTGCACCTTTAGGAGTAGACCAAAATGGAGAGAAGTTTAACCTATTTAAAGCGTTAAAAGAAGTAGTAACAAATAAAGCAACTTGGAGAAATTTCTTTATATTATTTTCTTTGGTTGGATGTACTACAACCTTAACAGGACTTTGGGGAGTTTCTTATTTTACTTATGTTTATGGTTTAACTAAAACTTCAGCAGCTTTTTATACTTCTTTTATAATTTATGGATTAGTAATAGGTTCATTGGTAGTAGGACAAGTAGATAGATTTTTAAAAGACTCTATAAAGTGGTATCCAAGAATAGGATTAATTATAAATACACTAATATGGATATACATACTTATAATTGAAGGAGGAAAACCTCCGCTAGTAGTATACCCAGTTATTTTATTAGTTATGGGAACACTGGCTATGGCACATATATTAAGTTTTACAGATATTAAAGACAAGGTAAATAAAAGTTATGGTGGAATAGGAACAAGCATAGTAAACTCAGGAGAGTTTGTGGGAAGTTCAGTAATGAGCATATTAATTGGTTATTTTTTAGACTTAAAATGGAATGGAGAAACTATAGATGGGATAAAGTCATATAGTTTAAGTGAATATAGATTTGCATTTTTAATATTTTTGATAGTTTCAGTTATAGGAATATTGATGTCTTTTATGAAGGACAATAAGGTAAAAGGCTAGGATTATTTAATCTTAGCCTTTTCTTAACTTTAAAATATTGATAATATTATACTTAATTACATAATCTTTATTATAAGAGGGGTGATATAAATGAAGATTGATTTGAGTAAGATAGTTAAAAATAAGAAGATAACAGTTTTAGAAGAGCAGGTGCTTGAATATATTATTGAAAATATTGATAACGTTATGGATATAGGGGTTAGAGGAGTAGCCGCAGCAAACTATACTTCAACTTCTACAATCATGAGGCTTTCTAAAAAGTTAGGTTTCACTGGGTTTATAGATATGGTTTATAATATAACACCTTTAGTAGATAGTAAAAGCACAGGGATAGTTGAAGAGGAAGATACTTTAATAGGAACAGATATAAACTTCTTATCAAAATATGTTGAAGAAGAACATGTTGATAGATTTATACAGTTATTAATAAATAAATCAAATAGATATATATTTATTTATGCTAGGGGATATTCAAATATAGCAGCAGATTACTTTAATAAGAAAATGCTAGGCGTGGGGATTAAAAGTATATTAATAGATTCTATAGGAAGCTTTGAAAACAATGTTGAGGATATGGAGATGCTTATAGTCATATCTAAATCAGGAGAAACTAAGGAAGTATTAGATAAGGTTAAGGTTGCAAAAGATAAAAATAAGCTTGTAGTTTCTTTTACCAAAGAAGTTGAAAATAGTATTTCAAAGCTTTCAGATATATCTTTTAAGATATTTGATATGCATAAGTTAGATGATAGTAATGTTATGGCAAATTCATTTTTCCCTAATATGCTTATGTTTATGGAGTACTTAATTCACAGATATCACCAGGGAGAAAAAGAACATAATGTTAAATAAATACAGAAAAATAGACCTTTTTAAGAAACCTGTTATCTTTTTAGTTAACAGGTTTCTTACTGCCTGAAAACTATTTCTTAAATCTGAAAACGTAATTATAATAAAAACTGTGAAAGAGATAAAAATATATTAAGAGGTGGAAATTATGAAAGAAAAGATTATGAATGCCATGCAAAGATTTTCAAAAGCAATGTTCATTCCAGTTCTAATACTTCCAATAGTAGGTATACTTATTGCTTTTGGAAATATATTAACAAATGCTAGATTAGCAGAATACGCGCCGTTTTTAAAAAACACATTAATATTTGGTTTCGGCAAAATACTTTCAGGATCTTTAGTACCTATATTATCAAATTTAGGAATTATATTTTGTGTAGGTTTAGCAGTAGGTTTAGCTAAAGAAAAGAAAGCAGAATCAGGATTTACATCAGTATTAGTTTATTTTGTATTTATTAATGCTATGAACATCTTCCTTAATCTATCAGGTAAATTAGTGCCAGCTGATCAATTAAGAGGATCTGGTCAAGCAGTAGTTTTAGGAACACAAGTTTTAGATATGGGTGTTTTCTTAGGAATAATTTTAGGTATTGTAGTTGCTTATATTCATAATAGATATTGTAAAAAAGAGTTCAATGGAGCTTTTCAAGTATATGGTGGTTCAAGATTAGTATTCTTAATATTAATCCCAATAGTAGTAGTACTAGCAGTTATACTTTCTTATGTTTGGCCATCAGTACAATGGGGAATATCTAGTTTAGGATATTACATTCAAAAGAGTGGTAACTTTGGAATATTTATATATGGTATGTTAGAAAGACTTCTTATACCTACGGGACTTCATCACTTAGTTTATACTCCATTCTTATATACTCAACTTGGAGGGGTAGAGACTATAGGCGGTCAGGTTATAGAAGGAGCAAGAAACATATACTTTGCTGAGATTGCAGATCCAGCAGTAAAAGTATTATCTGGTAGCGTTATATGGGATGCCAGAGGAGTATCAAAAATGTTTGGTTTAGTAGGAGCTTGTTTAGCCCTTTATCATACAGCAGATGATGATAAGAAAAAGAAAGCAAAAGCTATACTTATACCAGCAGCAGTAACATCAGTAATAGCAGGTGTAACAGAGCCTATTGAGTTCTCATTCTTATTCACAGCACCTATTCTTTTTGGAATACATGCAGTATTAAGTGGACTTGGAATGGTAGCTTTAAATATATTAAACGTAAGAGCAATAGGACCTAATGGACTTATAGACTTCTTATTATATAACTTACCATTAGGTATAGAAAAAACATCATGGCCAATGTTTGTATTAGTAGGAATTGTTCAATTTGCAATATACTACGGTTTATTCAGATTCTTAATAGTTAAATTAAACTTAAAAACTACTGGTAGAGAAGATGATAAGGATGATGTTCAGCTTTATACAAAAAGCGATTATAAAGCAAAAGCAGAAGGTAATAAATCTATAGCTTCTGATGATAAAGCATTAGTTATAATAGAAGCTTTAGGTGGAAAAGAAAATATCAAAAAAGTAGATAATTGTTATACAAGATTAAGACTTATCCTTGAGGATTCAACTAAGGTTGACGAAAAAACTTTAAAAGGTACAGGAGCAGCTGGTGTTGTAATCAAAGGAGAAAATGTTCAAGTAATATATGGACTAAATGTAACAAGCATTAGATCTATGGTAGATAATGCCTTAGGAATAGTAGGAGAATAAAAAGAAACTTAGAAGGAAGGTAATTTATATGAAAAAACATTCTATAGTTATTGCAGGCGGAGGAAGTACATTTACACCAGGGATAGTTATGATGATGTTAGACAACGTACATCGTTTTCCAATAAGAAAATTAAAGTTATATGATAATGATGGAGAACGTCAAGGCATAATTGGAGAAGCACTAAAAATAGTATTAAAAGAAAATGCACCAGAGATTGAATTTTCATATACAACAGATCCAGAAGAAGCATTTACAGACGTAGATTTTTGTATGGCACACATCCGTGTAGGTAAATATGAAATGCGTGAAAAGGATGAAAAGGTTCCTTTAAAGCATGGAGTTCTTGGTCAAGAAACTTGTGGACCAGGAGGAATAGCTTACGGTATGAGAAGTATAGGTGGTATGCTAGAGTTAATAGACTACATGGAAAAGTACTCTCCAGATTGCTGGATGTTAAACTACTCAAATCCAGCAGCGATAGTTGCAGAAGCTTGTCGTAGACTAAGACCAAATTCAAAGGTATTAAATATATGTGATATGCCTGTTGGAACTCTTCGTCGTATGGCAGGAATAGTAGATTTAGAGCCACAAGATTTAGAAGTTAAATACTTTGGATTAAATCACTTCGGATGGTGGACTAGCGTAAAAGATAAAGAAGGAAATGATTATACTCAAAGAATAAAAGATTATGTAGCGGAAAATGGATATCTTACAGTTAAAGAGGTTGAAACTCAACATACAGATCCAAGCTGGCAGGAAACACACAAAAAAGCTAAAGATTTATTAGCAATAGACCCACGTTTCTTACCAAATACTTATCTTAAATATTATCTATATCCAGACTATGTTGTGGAACATTCTAATGCAGAATATTCTAGAGCAAATGAGGTTATGGATGGAAGAGAAAAAGATGTATTTGGAGCAGCAAAAGCTATAGTTGAAGCTGGAACAGCTAAGGGTGGAGAGTTCCACATAGATGCTCATGCAACATTTATAGTAGATTTAGCAAGAGCTATTGCCTACAATACTCATGAAAGAATGTTATGTATTGTAGAGAATAAAGGTGCTATCTCAAACTTTGATCCAGAGGCTATGGTGGAAGTTCCATGTATAGTTGGAAGCGATGGACCAGAACCACTAGCTCAAGGAGAAATTCCAGAGTTCCAAAAAGCTTTAATGCAGCAACAACTTTCAGTTGAAAAACTAGTAGTTGAAGCTTGGATAGAAGGATCTTATCAAAAATTATGGCAGGCACTTACATTATCTAAAACGGTACCTAGCGCTAAGGTTGCTAAGGACTTATTAGATGATCTTATAGAAGCAAACAAAGGCTACTGGCCAGAACTTAAGTAGAAGGTGCAAAGATATGTTTAAAAATTTATTCAAAAAGAAGAATGAAAATCTAATGTATGCTTTTTGTGATGGAGAAAGTCTAGACTTAAGTAAGGTTAATGATGAAGTCTTTTCTCAAAAAATGATGGGAGATGGAATTGCAATAAAACCAAGTGACACTAAAGTATATGCTCCTTGTGACTCAGAAGTAGTTACAATCATGATGGAAAGTAAACATGCAGTAGGACTTAGAACTAAAGAGGGAATTGAGTTACTTATACATGTAGGAATAGATACAGTAAACCTAAAGGGTGAAGGGTTTAGTATCCACTGCAAAGAAAAACAACAAGTTAAAAAAGGAGACTTACTTTTAAGCTTTGATAGAGAAGTTCTTAAAAGAGAAAACTTAGATGACACCATAATGCTAATACTTGCAGAACCGAACGGTCATGAAATAAAAAAATACCATGTTGGGGAAACTATGAAGGCAAGTGAAAGTATTATATTGGAAATAAAATGATATAAAGTGAAACTTGATTCAGATAAGGGTTTGATCCCTATCTGAATCTTAGTTGAACTTATCTAGGGTCGTGCCAATGTTAACTCCAACTTCAATACGGATGGAGTGTTACAGTGGCTAGACATCAGATAATAAAAGAAAAAGAATAAGCTTCACTTAAGGTGGGGCTTGTTCCTTTAGGAGGAGTTTTAAATGAGTATAGTTGAAAACATAATTGGGAATAAAATAGTTGCAGTAATCAGAGGAAACGACAAGGAAGAAGCACTAAACATAATAGAAGGAGCCATAGAAGGCGGCATAAAACTTATAGAAGTAACTTACACAAATAAAGATGCATCAGAAATCATAAAAAGTTTAGTTGGAAAATACAAAGATGTAGTTATAGGAGCAGGAAGTGTTCTAAATGTTGATACAGCTAGAGAAGCTATAAAAGCAGGCTCAGAATTTATAGTAGGACCTAACTTCGATGAGCTTATAAGCGAATACTGTACAGAAAAAAATGTAGAATATATTCCAGGTTGTTTTACACCAACAGAAATAGTAAATGCCCTAAACTCAGGGGTTAAGGTTGTTAAATTATTTCCTGGGGAAGCTTTAGGCCCAAGTTACATAAAGGCAATAAAAGCACCAATTAAAAATGTTAAGATAATGGTAACAGGTGGAGT
Organism: Clostridium sp. UBA1652; assembly: GCF_002320975.1. Lineage (NCBI taxonomy): Bacteria > Bacillati > Bacillota > Clostridia > Eubacteriales > Clostridiaceae > Clostridium > Clostridium sp. UBA1652. The sequence goes on along the minus strand of NZ_DCLI01000077.1, from coordinate 81,841 downwards.
TAACCTTGAGAACCTAAATGAATGGCTAAATAGCGGAGCAGATTCAGTAGGAATAGGAAGTATATTAACTTCTGGAGCTAATAGTGACAGAGCTAAGATAGCCGAAAATGCGAGAAGATTTATGGAGAAGGTAGGGAAATAACATGGGAAAATTTCTTTCAATAGGTGAAATACTTATAAGATTTACTCCAAAAAACTTTGATGTATACGGAAACTCTAACGAGTTTGAGTGTTTTTATGGTGGATCAGAAGCTAATATATCCTCAATGCTTTCAGCTTGGGATTTAGAAACTTCTATCCTATCAGCACTTCCGGATAACGAGATAGCTAAAACAGTAAAAAGATATTTTAGAGGAGTTGGAGTTGACATAAAGAATATTCTAACTAAGGGAGAAAAGATAGGCTACTACTTTTTAGAAAGAAGCTCTGGAGTTAGAAACAGCAGCGTTATATACGATAGAAAACACAGCAGTTTTTCAGAGTTATCTATAGAAGATATAGATATAAACAAAGTACTAGAAGGGGTAACCTGGCTTCACTTTAGTGGAATAACCCTAGCAGTTGGAGAAAACTCTAGAGAAATAGTAAGAGAAGTTGTAAAGGAAGCTAAAAGAAGAAACATCTTTATAAGCATGGACTTAAACTTTAGAAGCAAGATGGCAACCTTTATGGAAGCTAAAAACTATGCAACAGAATTAGCTCCTTTTGCAGATATATGTTTTGGAATAGAACCAATAATGGTAGACGATAAAGATATAACTATGTTTGATAGAGATAATTCTACAAAGGAAGATATATTTAAACGAATGAAAGAACTTAAAGAAAAATTTGGATTTAAGTACATTTTCCACACAGAAAGAGAAAATGATAAAGAAGATAATAATACCTACTACGCTTACGCCTTAGGCGAGGAAGAAAAAGCAGAGTCAGTTAAACTTACAACTAAAATGGTTGAAAGAGTAGGAAGTGGAGACGCTTTTGTATCAGGAGTAATCTACTCAATTATGAAAGAGAAAACTTTAAAAGAAGCCATAGACTTTGGAGTAGCAGCAGCAACTTTGAAATGCACAATTAAAGGCGATAGTATGCTAGTAAATCCAAAGGATATAGAAAAGATAATAGGAGAAAAAAATTCTATAGAGAGGTAAGGTGAAAACTATGTTATATTCTCAAAAGGTAAGAAAAATAGCTCCAGAAATGGATTCTCTAAAAAGAGGAATGGGATGGACTACAGAAGATTTAGAAAAGATGCAGGTAATAGTAGAAAGTACCTATGGTAAAAGTCATCCGGGAAGCGTTCATTTAGATGTAGTAGTAAATGAAGCTATGGAGGAGCTTACAACCCTAAAAATAAAGGCAGCAGACTATTATGCAACAGATATATGTGATGGTCAAGCTCAAGGACATGATGGAATGAACTATTCTCTAGTATCTAGAGAAATAATAGCAGACATGATAGAAATCCATGCAAATGCTACAGGTTTCGATGGGGGACTATTTGTAGCAAGTTGTGATAAAGGAATGCCAGGAAACCTAGTAGCTATGTGTAGAGTGAACATACCTTCAGTAGTAATACCAGGTGGAATTATGAATGCAGGACCTAATCTTTTAACCCTAAACCAAGTAGGAACCTACAGTGCCATGCATAAAAGAGGAGAGATAACTACAGCCCAGTATGATTTCTATAAAGAAAATGCATGCCCAAGCTGTGGAGCTTGTTCTTTTATGGGAACAGCTGCAACTATGCAGGTATTAGGTGAAGCTTTAGGACTTGCTCTACCGGGAGCAGCGCTCTTACCATCAACCTCAGAGATACTAAAGGAATACACAAGAAAAGCTTCAAGAGCAGTAAAAAACCTAGTAGAAAAAGGAATAAAGGTATCAGATATAGTAAACAGAAAATCAATAGAAAATGCAATAATGGTACATGCAGCTATAGGTGGATCAACTAATGCACTTCTTCATATACCAGCTATAGCAAAGGAACTTGATATAGAAATACGTCCAGAAGATTTTGATAAAATCCATAGAAACATACCATTTATACTAAATGTAAGACCGAGTGGACATTGGCCAGCAAACTACGTATTCTATGCAGGCGGAGTACCTGCAATAATGAATAAAATAAAAAAATACCTTCACTTAGATGTTATGACAGTTACAGGTAAAACCTTAGGTGAGAACTTAGAGGAATTCAATAAAGAAGAAGCTTATGGGAAATATTTAGCTTCAGCACCTAAAATGGACTATAAAGAAGTTATCTACGACGCTGAAAGTCCAATAAGTGAAATAGGAGCAGTATCAGTACTTAAAGGAAACCTAGCACCTGAAGGATGTGTAGTTAAACACTCAAGTTTACCTAAAGGAATGAGAGATATAAAACTAAGTGCTAGAGCTTTTGACTCAGAAGAAGAAGCCTTTGAAGCAACTATAAATGGAAGTATAAAACCAGGAGATGCAATAATAATAAGATACGAGGGACCAAGGGGCTCCGGAATGCCAGAAATGTTCTACACAACAGAAGCCATAGCTTCAGACGAAAAACTAAACTCAACAGTAGCTCTTATAACAGATGGAAGATTCTCAGGAGCAACCAGAGGACCTGCTATAGGACACGTATCTCCAGAAGCCGTAAACGGAGGACCAATAGCCTTAGTTAAAGATGGAGATATAATCCACATAGACATAGAAAACAGAGGAATAAACATCGTAGGAGTAAATGGAGAAGAAAAAACAAAAGAAGAAATAGAGAAAATACTAAAAGAAAGAAAAGAAAAATGGACACCAAAACCTCCTAAATATACTAGAGGAGTACTTGGCATGTACACAAGTTTAGCTACTTCTGGTATGGAGGGTGGAGTAATTAAAATAAGATAAAGAGAATAGTAGAAAGAGCTTAGCAGATTGTTAAGCTCTTTTTAAGTTCAGGGAAAGGAATTTAATGAAGATTGAGAAGAAGCTTCTACAGGGAAGGAATCTAATGAATCTTGAGAAGAAGCTTCTACAGTGAAGGAATCTAATGGAGAATTCCTACGGAATCTCCTACAGGGCAGAAGTGCAGAAGTTAAAAGGAATCTAATGAAGTTCTTCGAACTTCTACAGAATATAAGTTCATAAAAACAGTGGAACAGTGTTATGTTGGAACAGTGAAACAGCGGAACAGTGGAGCATTGGAGAAGGGAAACATAAGAACAGTGCAAAAGCGGACTGTTGGAAAAGAGGAACAGCGGAGCAGTGGAATGTTGTAATGTTTGAATATAGGAGCAGTGGTATGAATAGAATATTAGTAAAAATTGTTTATAGGAGAAGAATGATGAATAAAAGTGAAAAGGAAGTAAAGGGAAATATAGAAGAGCTAACACCTAAAAAGCAAGAATATGCTAAGGGTGCTATATGGACAGATGGGGAGGTGATTAATGAAAATGTAATAAAGGAATTTCATATAGAAGAAGAGTTAAAAAGTAGAGGTGTTAGTACGATTTCTAATAAAGGAAATATAAATATAGAGAGTAATAAGATGATAAGTAGAGTAATGAGTTTAGAAGAAAAAGAAGAGTTCTCTATTAGAAAGAGTTTTAGTATTAGAGAATCAACTGCACAAATGTTAAATGAGCTTAAGTTCTTACATCCAAATGTAAATATAAGATTAAACATATTAATAGATAATGCTATAAGACATTATCATGAATATATAATAGATCGGGGTGGATTCGAATAGTAAAGATCTTATGGATAGGAGAGAGAGGTTTTGAGTGTTTAATTTTGTTTAAATAATTAGATTTAATAAGTGGTGCACAAGTTTTAGATACATCTAATAAGTCTATAAGATTAATATAACTTATTAAAGACTTATAGAGCTATATATAGAAAAAATCTAATTAAACCACAACTTAGCATAATTAAAATTGGATTGAATTTTGTTTTTCTTAAACTTATTAAAGCTAATGAAAAAAGAATAATAGAAACAAAATCAATATCAGAAGGATTTAGAGATATATTTCTTTCTTCCCATATAGATAGTGTAAAAATAGATATACCAGCTGAAGCAATTAAGGCTATGATTAGTGGGCGAAGGCTTTTAAGAATTCCTTGAACCATATCTACATGTTTATATTTAAAGTATAGCCAAGCTAATAAACACATAATAATACATGATGGTAATACACAGCCTAATGTTGCAATTATAGCTCCACTTAATCCAGCAACTCGTATTCCTACAAAGGTTGATGAATTTATGGCTATAGGACCTGGGGTCATTTGAGAAATTGTAATTAAATCGGTAAATTCACTTTGTGTAAGCCAGTTATTATTATAAACTACTTGCGTTTGAATTAGTGGGATAACAGCATATCCACCTCCAAAGCTAAATAGACCTATTTTAAAAAAACTCCAAAAAAGATTAAATAGAATCATAAATTATTTTTTCTCCTTACGTTTAGTGTTTAAATAAGTTTTCAATGCGCCAATTGCTATACATATAATAAGTAGATAAATTACACTAATTTTAAAGAAATGAGATAATATAAAGGTTATAATCATTAGTAATATAGATAGTTTTTCCTTCTCTTTAAAGATATCTTGTCCCATATTGATAACAACATCAATAATGACAGCAGCAACACCAGCCTGCATTCCATCGAGTATAGTTGAAACAATCACGTTTTGGCTAAAAGATTTATAAAATAAAGAAATAGTAGATAAAATTATAAGTGGGGGTAAAACAGTTCCTAATATAGTTATTAATGCACCTAGTACACCACAAACCCTATAACCTATTAAGATGGAGGAATTTACTGCTACAGAACCTGGTGCTGATTGAGCTATTGCAACTAAATTTAGAAGTTCGTCTTTTTCAATCCATTTTAAATCATCTGAGAATTTTTTTTTCATCAAAGGTATAATAACAAATCCACCACCGAAAGTTACTGCGCTTAAATAAAAAGTTGAAGTGAACAGTATTATATAGGTATTAATATTTTTACGCATAAAGCATCCCTCCGCAATATAAATTCTACTACTTGAAGGTTCATATGTAAAATAATATAATAATATAAATATCATAAGAAAAAATTATATTATTTAAGGTGGAATATATATGACATTAAGGCATATGAAAATTTTCGTTGCAGTATGTGAATGTAAAAGCGTTACTGCAGCTGCAAAAAAGCTCTTTATAACTCAACCTGCAGCAAGTCTCGCAATTACGGAACTAGAAGCTTATTATGGGGTAAGGTTATTTGATAGAATTTCAAAAAGATTACATATAACTGAAATGGGTAAACAATTACTTTCTTATGCAACACATATAGTCGCTTTGTTTGATGAAGCAGAAAAAAGTATTAGAAACTTAGATAGTATTGGAATTTTGAGAGTAGGAACGAGTATAACTATTGGAAATTATCTACTCCCTAACTTTGTGAAAAAGTTTCAAGATACTCATAGAAATATAAAAATTAATGCTATAATTGATAATTCAAAGAATATTGAAGATTTAGTATTAAGCAATGAAATTGATTTAGGACTAATAGAGGGATTTTCTCATAGTGAATTTATTGAAAGTAAGATTTTTATGACAGATAGAATGGTTCTTATATGCTCACCTGATCATGAGTGGTCTAAAGTAAAAGAAATAGAAATATCTGATTTAAATAATTCAGAATTTATTTTAAGAGAAAATGGAAGCGCTGGTCGAGAAATAATAGATAATATTTTTGAAATGCATAGAATAAATATAAATCAAAGATGGCAAAGCCTAAGTACACAAGCTATAATAAAAGCGGTTAGTAAAAATTTGGGTATATCTGCATTACCATATCTTTTAGTTAAGGAAAACTTAGATAGGGGAGAGGTCGTAGAGGTAGCAATAAAAAATATAACATTGATACAAAACTTTTCAATTATTAGTCATAAAAATAAATTTTTAACTAATTCTGCAAAAGATTTTATGGAGCTTTGCTTGAACTAATAATTCTGCGTTACTTTAAGATTTTATAGTTTTTAAGTTTGGATAATTTACATTAAAAATAGAGTGTCGACTTTGTCGACACTCTTAAATAGTAATAAATTTAATTCAGTTAATACGCGATTACTATTCCGCCATTATCAGCATAGACAGTACTTAATCCACTAGCCTCAAAAATAATTACATCTTTAAATGGATATCTATTTTCTATAACTACTTTAAGCTCAGTGGCTTTTTCTAATGCATGTACGTGTGTTATAGCTAAAACTGTATTTTTAAAGTCAATAGGAGCTTCACCTATCATATCTACAAGTCTTGAGAAAGCTTTTTTCTTTCCTCTAACTTTTTCTTTTAGCACAATTTCACCTTGACCATTTTCACCCATTATAGGAACGATATTAAGTAAATTTCCTATAACAGCTTTATAGTTGCTTATTCTTCCATTCTTAGCTAAATTATCTAAAGAATTAAGAACAAAAAAGGTTTTTAATTGTGAAATATAACTATTAACTTTTTCTACTATATCTAAAGAGCTAAGGTTTTGAGCCAGTAATTCTTTTACTTTTAGAGCAACTAAAGATTCCCCAGCAGATGCTGATTGTGAATCAAAAACATGAACTTGACTTCCAGGTTCTATTTCCTCAAACATGTCTTTTGCAGCTAATGCACTATTATGAGATCCACTTAGCTTTGATGATATAGTAACAACATAATTTTCAGCATTCTTTTTAAAGCTCTCAAGAAAATCATTAGGTGAAGGGCAAGCCGTTAAAATTCTATCTTTGGTTTCTTTCATCTTTGATAATAAATTAGAAGTATCTAAGTTTTTGTCTATTATATCGTTACCATCAATTGTAACTATAAAAGGAATTCTCTTTATTTCTGTATCATCCCCAAGGACTTCATTATTAAAATCTACACAACTATCTGTTATTAACATATTTTCTCCTTAATCTATACTTATTAATTGTTAACTTATAATTAATATTCTTATCTATATTATGTGTAAAATTAGAAAGAAAATCAAGGCTTATGGCATAGAAATTTCTTTTTACAAAAATAGAAAGTCTTAATGATTAATATTAGGTTATAATAAAAAAGTAACTGTGAATATTTAAATAGGGGGATTTAGAGAATGAAATACAAATTATTAGCTATTGATATGGATGGTACTTTCTTAGATGGCGAACATAAGCCGCTAGAAGAAAATTATATTGCGATAAAGAAAGCTGCTGAATTAGGAATAAAGGTTGTAATATGCTCAGGAAGAATTCCAGCAGCACTTAAATTATTTATAGATGATATGCCGAAGAATCAACCTATTATAGCAGGTAATGGAAGTATAGTGTACGATGGTGATTTAAATGAGATTTATAAAGAATACATAGATCCAGATACTGTAGGTGATATAATTTCAATGCTTAGAAACGAGTATGACAATGTATATTATCATGTTATGGATCCATATGTTGTGTATTCAGAAGGTATTGGAAGAATAGTACAAGACTTTTTATTTAAATTAAATCTATCGCTTCCTAGAAAACATAGAATGGAATTTCGTCTAGTTCCAGACTTAGTAACCTATATTGATGAGCATAGGGTGAAAGCTTTAAAAATAGAAATTCATGAAGATGATAATAATCTATTTAATGAAATAAGAAGAAGAATTGAAACTATACCAAATGTGGAAGTAGTGACTTCTGGTTTTGGTTCATTAGAAATAGTTAGGAAAGGAATTAATAAAGGTAAGGCTCTTGAAGTATTAGCAAAACACTATGGATATTCTTTAGAGGAATGTATAGCTGTTGGTAATGATGAAAATGATGTTGAGATGATACAAGAGGCTGGACTTGGGATAGCTGTTAAAAATTCTAATCCAAAGGCTAAAGATGTTGCAGATTATATAACAGAAAATGATAATGATAACAATGCGGTTGCAGAAGTTGTGGAAAAGTTCATACTTAATGTGGATTAAAATAAATTAAAAATATATCTAAATATGTTTTACGAAGGGAGAAAATTAAATGAGTAGATTACCAGAAGGATTTTTATGGGGAGGAGCTACCGCTGCTAACCAATTAGAAGGTGCATACTTAGAAGTTGGAAAGGGATTATCTACAGTTGATGTAGTTCCAGCAGGAAAAGATCGTTTCCCTGTGGCACTTGGAAAAATGAAGATGTTTGAATGTGATGAAAATCATTATTATCCAAGTCATGAGGCAATTGATTTTTATCATAATTATAAAGAAGATATAGCACTATTTGGGGAAATGGGTTTTAAAACTTTTAGACTATCTCTTGCTTGGTCACGTATATTTCCAAACGGAGATGATGAAACACCAAATGAAGAAGGTTTAAAGTTTTATGAGGATGTATTTGATGAATGTCTAAAGTATGGTATAGAGCCATTAGTAACAATTACTCATTTTGACGTACCTATGAACTTAGTTAAGACAGTTGGTTCATGGAGAAGTCGTAAAATGGTAGGATATTATGAAAGATTATGCACTACTATTTTTACGCGTTATAAAGATAAGGTTAAATACTGGCTAACATTTAATGAAATAAATATGTTATTACATTTACCTTTTATGGGAGCAGGACTTGTGTTTGAAGAAGGGGATGATGTAGAAGCTATAAAATATCAAGCTGCACACCACCAATTAATAGCAAGTGCAAAAGCAACTAAGATTGCTCATGAAATTAATCCAAACTTTAAAGTTGGTTGTATGTTAGCAGCTGGAAATACTTATGCTAATACATGTGCACCAGAAGATGTATGGAAGTCGATGGAGAAGGATAGAGAAAATTATTTCTTTATTGATGTTCAATCTCGTGGAGAATATCCTAACTATGCTAAGAAAATGCTTGAGAAGCTTAATATTAATATAAAGATGGAAGATGGAGATCTTGAGCTTTTAAAAGAACATACAGTTGATTTTATTTCCTTTAGTTACTACTCTTCAAGGTTAACTAGTGCAGATCCTAAGATAAATGCACAAACAGAAGGAAATGTATTTGCAACTTTAAAGAATCCACATTTAAAAGCAAGCGAATGGGGATGGCAAATCGATCCACTAGGTCTTAGAATAACTATGAATGCTATGTATGATAGATATCAAAAGCCACTATTTATTGTGGAAAATGGATTAGGTGCTGTGGATAATCCAGATGAAAATGGATATGTAGAAGATGATTATAGAATAGAATATCTAAGAGAACACATAAAAGCTATGAAAGATGCAGTAAATGAAGATGGGGTTGAACTTATGGGGTACACTCCATGGGGATGTATAGACCTTGTAAGTGCATCTACTGGTGAAATGAAAAAGAGATATGGTTTTATCTATGTAGATAAAGACAATGAAGGAAATGGAACCTTAAAGAGATCTAAAAAGAAGAGTTTCAATTGGTATAAGAAAGTCATTGAATCTAACGGAGAGATTTTATAAAGAATATATATAAAACACTGAGATAAAAGTTTCAGTGTTTTTTCTTTTATAATATAACTTATGCTAAAATAAATATAAAGGAAAATAAGTATAATTAGGAGAATCTGTATGAATAAAGATATTCATGATAAATTAATGGCTTTAACAGATGAAGAGCAGAAAATTTTAAATGGAGAGGATGAGGTTAATAAAAGTCTATATACTGATAATGGACAATTTATAATAGATAGTAATAAGCTTTTAAGAAAAGAAGAGCTAATAGATATAAGAAAACATACAAGATTTATTCATTTTCCTAAACATAAACATAATTATATTGAGTTTAACTATGTTTATCAGGGAAGCCTGACAGAAACAATTGATGAAGAAGAAGTAACTCTTAAAAAAGGAGAGTTAATTTTTCTAAATCAATATATCACTCATGAAATAGAGCCATCTAGTGAAGAAGACATAATAATAAACTTCATAATAAGGCCAGAATTCTTCGATTATATTTTAGGATTATTAGAAAAAGATAATATAATTAGTAGCTTCCTAATAACAACTCTATATACCAATTATGAAAAAGGAGAGTATCTCTACTTTAAAGTTTCAGACAATAAGGAGATACAAAGCCTAGTAGAAAGAATAATAACTGAACTTTATACTCCATCTATAATGAGTAAAGCTACAATAAAGCTATTAGTAGGACTTTTGATAGTAGAGCTTGTGAAGAATTCTCATAATATTGAGACTTATTCTGTAGACAATTATGAAAAGATGATAATAATTCAATGTTTAAAATATATAGATGATTTTTATCAAAAAGGGAACCTATTTGAAATAGCTAATAAATTAAATCAACCTCATTATAAGCTTAGTAAGTTGATTAAAAAACATACTAAGATGACTTTTAAAGAATTGCTACAGGAGAAAAAACTTAGTAAGGCTGTAGAATTATTAAAGGTCACTGAGTATTCTATAGTTGAAGTTATAGAACTCGTTGGATATGAAAATCTTACTTATTTTTATAAGATATTTAAAGAGAAATATGGGGTCACCCCAAAAGAATATAGAGATAGAAAGTAAAATGACTGTTGCATAAGTGGATAAAATCCGCTAGTAACAGTTTATTTTTTATATCTATCTCGATACTCCTGAGGACTACAACCAGCATATTCATAGAATCTTTTATAAAAAGCAGTCAAATTATTAATACCAATAGTTTCGGCTATTTCATAAATAGGTAATCTTTTATTATGTAAAAGTATGATTGCTTTTTTCATCCTCTCATCATTTACTAGTTGTTTAAAGGTTTTTCCTGAAAATTTTTTAATAAGTTTACTTGTATAAGAAGGATCATATCCAAAATGAGTACACATATTCTTTAAGTTTCCTTCTATATAGTGACTACGTATATAAACTAATATATCTTCCATTAATTGTTGATTTCTAAACATATCTATAGATAAATTAGTTTGGTATTGAAATTTTCTAACTAAATGTGTAATTAATATCATAATAAAGTTGTCAATTAAGTCATCTGAGCATATAGTTGAATCTAAATATTCGCAAAGAATGTTTTGTATACAATTATGAGTCAATTCATCATTTTGTGTAAAAAATAATAAATAATGATTATGGTTATTTTTGTTATTCATAAGTTCAAACATAAATTGAGATATTAGCTTATCATTAGGTAGGTGATTAATAAATTTTTTAGAGAAATAAGCTTCATTTAAAACTATATTTATACCTAAATCATTTTCGCTTGTTCTTTTCACACTATGAGGTACATGTTTATCAAAGATAATTAAATCTCCTTTATGTAAAACAATCTCTTCATCTTCAACAATTATTGATAGTGTACCAGAATAAACATAAGTAATAACTATGTAATGATAAATATGCATAGGTACTTTACCAGCATTTCGTTTATGAAAGGATATTATGTGATTTTTGCCTTGGAACTGCCTATCGTGATTAAAAACAAATAAAAAATCATCATTAAACGGTACAGTTTTATGCTTAGTTTGGAAATGTGATATTATTTCTTGTTCACTTGTAGTATCTAAAGTTACATCACTATTTAGCATGTTTTCTAACGCACTGTAATTCAAAACAATCACTCCTTTGAATTAAGTATATAATATAAAGTCTAAATTTGATAGTCTTAAAAACATTTATTAGCATTGTCTCTTAACTTTAAAATCATTTATAATTACATTGTCAAAAGAAAAGCTTTTCAAATAAAATATTTGTTTTCGAAAATAAAAAATAAGAATAAAGGGGAATTAAATCATGAAAGAAACTATAGGGAATTTTATTGATAATAAGTTACTTCCAATAGCTGATAAGGTTAGTAGACAACGTCATTTGACTGCTTTAAGAGATGGAATGCTTGCATACTTGCCATTTACTATAATTGCATCTGTATTTTTAATATTAGCATTTATACCTATTCCAGGATATACAGAATTCATAACTAATTTATTAAATGACGGAGGAGCTTGGCAAGGAAGATTAATCTATGTAGCAAACTCAACTATGGATGTTGGTGGATTATTTGTTTTAATAGGAACTGCATATAGTTTAGCTAAATCATATAATATTGATAAATTACAATCTTCACTAACAGCCTTGGCATCATTTATATTAGTAACGCCTTATATTATAGGTGATGCTGGAAGTAGTATTCCGGTAGATAAAATTGGAGCTAAAGCAATGTTTGTAGCTTTTATTGTAGCAATGGTTGCTGTTGAGATATATAGAAAGATGGAACAAAAGGGTATTGTAATTAAAATGCCAGATGCAGTTCCACCAGCAGTGGCTAAACCATTTGCATCTTTAATACCAGCTTTTTTAACAGTAGTATTTTTCTGGGCAATAAGATTAATATTTGATATTGGGTTCAATTCTGACTTATTTACAATAATAAATCTGGTAATAGGAAAGCCATTATTACTATTGGGAGGAAGCTTAGGTGGTTTTGTTGTAGCATACTATTTGAACAACTTTTATGGTTTTTTGGTATTCATGGAGGTTCAATTGTATCATCTGGAGCTATGAATCCTATCTGGACTATGTTGGATGATGCAAATAGACTTTCATCAATTGCTGGAGAAGTGCCTAAAAATATTATAAGTTTAAGTTTTAGAAATTCATTTGCAAGCATTGGTGTAGTTGGGGCAATAATTGCAATAGTTATAGTTGCAAAAAGCAAGCAATACAAAGAAGTTGGGAAAGTAGGACTTGTACCATATATCTTTAATATAGGAGAACCTGTATTATTTGGTATACCTCTTATGTTAAATCCATTATACTTTATACCTTTAGTAATAACTCCATCAGTGTCAGCAGTAATAGCATATATTGCGCTTGCAACAAAATTAGTTCCAATACCAACAGGTTTAGCTCAATTGCCATGGACAACACCTCCAATAATCAGTGGATATTTGGTAACTGGAAGCATCAGAGGAGCAATATTACAAATTGTATTATTAATTGTTACAACTTTAATATGGATTCCTTTTGTTAAGATGGCTGATAAACAAATATATAAAGAAGAAGCTCAATATAGTAAGGGAATAGAAGCTTAAATCTAGGGGGATTTATGAGAGGGCAGTTAGTAGTGAAAAAATTATTGATAGTTTATGTGATAGCAGTTATGATGGCTGGACTATTTGTTGGATGTGAACAAAATAAAAAAGAAAAACATTCAGACGTTGAAAAGAAATTAAGTCCAGTTAAAAGTGAAAGAATAGAAAACTATAACTACTATAGTTATGATGCTACAAAGGATGGTTATAAATCAATAAGAAGTGATGTTTTAACACCTAAATACTATATTTTTGCTGGGAGTAAAACTGAAGATACAGCTAATGATTTAATTGGGAAACTTGAAATGTTAGACAATGTTCAGGAATGGGCTGGACAAGTTTATGTTATTAATCCTATCAATGGAAAAGAATACAGTAATGATGATAAAGAAGCATTTATAGACTTAGTTGGAAGCGCAATCAGTAATGTAAAAGTAATAGGAATTGATGAGGGTGCAACATTTGTTAATAATTATCTTTCACAATCATGTTATTTTATAGCTGGAATGATGATTTATGGTGGAGATATTGATGGAAGCTTAGAAACAGGGGATGTAGTACCAGTGTACTTGAGTAAAACAAGTGATACGATTGTAGATTACTATATGAAGGTAAATAACGCTAAAAATAAGAGTAAGAAAACTGGTTATGAATTATATACAAATAATGATAAAACTTTACAAGCTGTTGCAGTTGCTTCTAAGAAGAATGAGAATTTAGCTGAGGCCTTTGATAATGCATGGGAAAGCATTTTCTCAAAAAATTACCGCCAACATAATACTACGGCAGAGTTTTATATGGTTAGTGCTAGAAGTGCTACAGAAAATTATGATTTAATTGAAGCGCCTATTTTTGAAGAGTTAGGAATAACGTATAACCAAGAAATTGACAAAAGTGTATCAGGAATGGATGGAAAATATACTTGGTTTGAGTATGTACCTAACACTGTTAAATCTAGCGAAAATAATAGTGTTCCTTTAGTAGTTTCTTTACATGGAAACCAAAATGATCCAAGACTACAAGGTGATACAACAGGATGGCCTGAATTAGCTGCAAAAGAAAACTTTATAGTTGTAGCTCCTGAATGGCAGCAAAAAGATGTTAATTTCTTTAAGGTTGATGGTCTAGAAGAAGAGGGTGTTATAAATTTAGTTAAAGATTTACAAGTTAAATATCCTCAAATTGATCCATCTAGGATTTATGTAAATGGACTTTCAATTGGTGGTGCAGAATCCTTCTTATTGGGGTTAAAGCATAGCAAAATATTTGCAGGAGTAGGAGTGGCTTCTGGAGTTAATGTATTTGCAGATCAGGTTACAGAAGTCGCTAATAACTATTCTGGGGGCGAAGTACCATTACTATATATGTGTGGAGATCATGATTTCTTTCAAATGATTCCTGTTGATGGAAGTAGTAAATATGGAACAGCATATTTATTTGGAAATCAGGTTTGGAATGAAGATAAAAATGTACACATTTTTAGTGCACTACAATCTTATCAAAAAATAAATGGACTAAATGTAAATGAAATGAATATGACTGAGAATGAATATTATGGAATTAAGCTAGATAATCAAGGTTGGATTAAGTTAGGGGATAAGGATATGTATACTGGAACCTTATCAAACAAAAATGGAGTAGTCATGGAATTAGCTGCTATTAAGGATTTAGCCCACTGGAATTACAAGCCAGAAGCAGAATATATATGGAGATTTTTTAAAAGTTATAGAAGAGATATTGAAACAGGGAATTTAATTTTTATTAAATAAAACAAAGAAGAAAAAAGCTGTTGCGTAATAGCAACAGCTAGGTATTAAGGAGGAAAAGTAGTGAAAAATATATTATTAGTATGCGCAGCAGGTATGTCAACAAGCCTTCTAGTAAATAAAATGAAAGATGCAGCGAAGAAAAAAGACATAGAAGTAAATATTGATGCTCTATCAGTTTCGGAATGTTCAAAAGTGGTAGATACAGTAGATATTGTTTTACTAGGACCGCAGGTTAGATTTCAAAAGTCTCAGGTTGAGTCTTTGGTAAATGGAAGAATTCCTGTTGAGGTAATAGATATGAAGCATTATGGAACAATGAACGGTGAGGCCGTATTAGAAAGAGCGATACAGTTAATAAAATAGGCTTATAAGTATGTACTTGATGTTAATGGGAGGAAGAATTAAATGAACAATATGGAATTAGTAGCATTTGAAATAATAAGCAATGTAGGAATGGGAAAATCTTTGGCTATAGAAGCAATAAGAGAAGCAAGAAAAGAGAACTACGAAGTAGCGGATAGTAAAATAGAGGAAGCAAAAGAATTTTTACTTCAAGGACATCATGCACATGCTGATTTAATTCAAAAAGAAGCAAACGGAGAAAAGGTGGAATTTTCTCTAATAATAATGCATGCTGAGGATCAGTTGATTAGTGCAGAAACTATAAAGGACTTAGCAATTGAAATAATAGAGATGCATAAAGATTTAAAGAATAAATAATATACATTAATACGAAAATAAAATTTAAAATTATTAGGTAGTATATTGAAGTTTAATATAAGTCAAAAAACTATATAGTTCTTGTCTTAGTGATATTTTAAATTCATATAAGGCAAGAACTTATTAAAATTTATAGAGACTTAAAGGAGGAGGGTAACATGAAAGTAAGTAATATTAAAATAAATTATCAGTATGAATGTATAAGTATAGATACAAATTCACTAATAGTAAGTTGGGAAGTTGATACAAATCAAACTGAATATGAAGTAAAGATTAAAAAAGATGAGGTTACTATTTACGAAAGTTATAAAGTAAACTCCTTTAATAATGTAGTATATATAAAAGGTCTAGATTTAAAACCAGAGACAGAATATAGAGTAATAGTTAATGTGTGGAATGAATGTGAAAAATTTAGTGACAGTAAAAACTTTAGAACAGCAATTTTTGGTAAGTTTAATGGTAACTGGATATCAAATGGAGAAAGATTAATAAATGAACTTGAATATTATAATGATAATAGAAATTGTTTGTTAAAAAAGAACTTTACTATTAATAATGTAGTAAATGATGCTTATTTATATATTGTAGGCTTAGGGTATTACAATGTTTATTTAAATGGAGAGAAAGTAGGAAAAGCTGAACTAAATACTGATTGGACTAACTATTCTAAATGTATTTATTATGATGTGTATGATGTTAGCAGTTATTTAAATAAAGGTGAGAATGTAATTTCAGTAGAATTAGGCAATGGATGGTATAATCCTTCTCCATTGAAGTTATTTGGTAAATACAATTTAAGAGACGTATTAGACATAGGAGAACCCAAATTAATAGCTGATTTGAACATAAATACAAAAGATAATGAAAAAGTAGTTATATATACAGATGATACTTGGGAAGTAGCTAAGGGACCATACTTATTTAATAATATATATCTGGGAGAAAAATTTGATTATAAATTGTTTGATGAGAATTGGAGAAATATAAATTCAGGGAATGTAGAATGGAAAAAAGCAACTTTAACCAAATCACCAGGAGGGAAGCTAGAGGCAAGTTTTATCAATAAGGTTGAAGCTACAAAAACAGTTAGAGCAAAAAGCATAGTAGTTAATGAGAGCAATAATCTATTAGTAGACTTTGGAGAAACTGTAGAAGGATTCATTGATATAAGCATGAACGGTAAGATTGGACAAGAAGTTGAATTAATATATGGCGAAAATATAAATGGGGATGGAACAATAAATGCTGACACAACCTTAGCAGGAGGTGTAGGAAGACTAATTAATAACGAATTTAAGATAGATGGGGGAGCAACATCGCCTAAAAATGCGATACAAATGGACATAGTTATGTTAGGAGATGATGAAACTCGCTATGTAAATAAGTTTACTTATCATTCTTTTAGATATGTAGAAATTAAAGGAATAGAAAAAGAAAATATTAATGATATTAAAGCAATATATGTTCATACTAACTTAGAAGAATCAGGTTCATTTAAATGTTCAAGTGAGTTTTTAAATAAATTATATACTACAGCTAAAAATACAAAAATTAACAATATACGGTCAGTTTTTGAAGATTGCGCAAGAGAAAGATTTGGTTATGGTGGAGACATGGTATGTTTAGCCGCATCTCAGATATTTATGTTTGATACTGAAACACTATATGAAAAAATAATAAAAGATTTTAGATACGACATAAGAGATAATGGGGGAATTACAGAAACAGCTCCGTATATGGGAATAAAGAGTAATGGAACAGGTGATGGGGCAGGCCCATTAGGATGGCAATTAGCATATTCATATTTAATTGATAAATTATATCAATATTATGGAAATATAAAAATTGTAGAAAATGAATATGATTATATAAAGAAGCAAGTAGAATACTTAAGTAATTTAGGTATAGAAAACTTGTCTAAGTGCTGCTTAGGAGACTGGGGAAGTGCAGAAGCGAAAGAAGGTTCTTATAGGAAAGTTACACCAGCAGTTGAATTTACAACATGTTGTTTCTATTATCATCATATAGAACTACTAGCTAAATTTGCAAAGCTGCTTGGAAATGAAGTCGATTATACTAAATATATTAATAAAGTTGATGAACTAAAGAAATATATTGTTGACACATATAAGAATGAAGATGGCTCTTATTCGGATAGAAGTCAAACTAGTTATGTTTTTGCTTTATTTTTTGATTTAGATAATGAACCAACAAAACTTGCAAAGGAGTTTGTAGATAAAATAATAAATAATAATTACTATATAACTTGTGGAATTTTTGGAATGTTTATGACTTATGAAGTTCTTATGAGGTATGACTATCAAAATATTATTTATAGATGGTTAAATAAAAAAGATGAAAATAGTTTTTATAGTATGCTTAAAGATGGACAAAGTGTATTAAGTGAACATGTTCATAGAAATTGGTCTGAAGGATCAGATAATCATGGAATGTACAGTTCTTATATACAATGGTTTTATGAAGGGCTGGGTGGAATAAATATTTCTTAAGATGCTTTTGGAGCAGATAAAGTATTTATAAAACCATATTTTGAAGAGGAGATAGGATTTGTTGAATGTAAATATAGTTCTATAAAAGGTGATATAATGAGTAATTGGAGTAGAAATGAAAAATATATTTCATTACAAGTTAAAACACCTAAAAACTTGAAGTCAAGTTTACTAATCTTGGATAAGAAATATAAAGATTGTCTTAAAGGATATAAAATTGAAAAAGAAGATGATAACTATATTTATATAGATATATCGTTGATTAATAAAGAAATAAATTTAAAATTAATATAGTAAATTAATTAAATCTTACAATATTTAAATAAAATTTTCGAGTATAAGTGAGGAGTTACCCCAAAAGAATATAGAGATAGAAAGTAAAATGACTGTTGCATCAGTGGATAAAATCCGCTAGCAACAGTTTATTTTTCTTGTTTTGAGTTTATAGAAAAGGAATTTAATGAAGCATTCCAGCAGTCCTATTTGCCAATGTTGAAAAAGCGCACCATCGTTATGCAAAAGCACAGGTGCAGTGGAACATTGGAAAAGCGCAGCGGTGCACTGCTGTTCGGTGGACGCGATTTTCAGCGTCAATCTAATCTTTTGCTAGAAGTTAAAAGGATTTGATGGAGCTTGTGAAGAAGCTCCTACAGGTAGTAGTTAAAAGGAATCTAATGAAGCTGAGGAACGCTTCTACAGGATAGATGTGCACACCAGGTTAATAATTTATACAAATAGAGTTATTAAATATAGCTCTCATAAATAATATAATCAAGTTGTGAAAATGATTACTAGGTAAGGAGGACAACTCATGGAATACCATCTAGCCATTGATATTGGAGCTTCTAGTGGAAGACATATACTAGGATTTATAGAAGATGAACAACTTAAATTAGAAGAAGTCTATAGATTCGAGAATGGGATTAAAAAGGTTAATGATGAATATTGTTGGGATATCAATAACCTATTTCTAGAGATAAAAAATGGCATAAAGAAATGCAAAGAAATAGGAAAAATTCCTAAGAGTATAGGAATAGATACTTGGGCAGTGGATTTTGTATTGTTAGATGAAAATGAAGACATTTTAGGAAATACAGTTGCCTATAGAGATGATAGAACAGAAGGGATTATGGAAGAGGTTTTTAAAGTAATTCCTCAGGACATGCTTTATCTTTATACAGGAATTCAGTTTCAGAGATTTAATACAATATATCAGCTGATGGCTATTAGAAAGAAAAATCCTGAGTATCTTAAAAAGGCTAAAACATTTTTAATGGTACCTGATTATTTCAACTTCCTTCTAACAGGGAAGAAAGTTAATGAATACACAAACGCTACATCAACTCAGCTTGTAAATTCCTTTGATAGAACATGGGATGAAAGTATATTAGATACTTTAGGAATAAATAAAGAGATATTCCAAGAAATAAAACTTCCTAAAACTAATCTTGGAAATTTAAGAAGCGAGTTATCAGAAGAATTTGGATTTGATATGGAGGTAGTTTTACCTGCAACCCATGACACAGGCTCTGCTTTTATATCTTCAGTATGTAATGATGAGGATAGTGTTTATTTAAGCTCAGGAACTTGGTCACTTATGGGAGTTGAGAACAGGTTTCCAATATGTGTTCCACAGTCGATGAACTACAATTTTACAAATGAAGGCGGAATTGATTATAGATTTAGATTTTTAAAAAATATTATGGGACTTTGGATTATTCAGGAAGTTAAAAGGATGTACAAAGATGAATATTCTTTCCCTGAGCTAGTTGTAAAAGCTAAGGAAGCAGATAACTTTAAATCATTTATAGATGTAAATCATGATAGATTTTTAAATCCTGAGGATATGATAGAGGAGATACAAACCTATTGCAAGGAAACTAATCAAGAGGTACCTAAAACTCCTGGTGAAGTAGCTTATTGCGTATTTAATAGTTTAGGAATCAGCTATGGAGAATCTATTAAAGAACTTGAAGAGATATTTGAAAAGAAATATAAAAGAGTCAATGTTTTTGGTGGTGGATGTCAAAATGAGCTTCTTAACCAATTAATAGCAGATAGAACCAATAAAGAAGTTCTGGCAGGACCAGTAGAGGCAACCGCTATAGGAAATATTGCGGCACAATTATTAAGTTTTAATAAGGTTAATAATCTTGGAGAAGCAAGAGAGCTTATATTAAATTCATTTGAAATAAAAAAATACTTACCGAAATAAAATTTAAGGAGGATATCATGAATATAAAAGAAAGATATTTAGAAGCAAAAAAGGATTATGAGAAGTTTGGTATTAATGTAGATAAAGTATTAGAAGATCTTGAGAAGGTTAAGATTTCTATTCACTGCTGGCAAGGGGATGATGTAACTGGTTTTGAAGTTTCACAAAGTGAACTTTCTGGTGGAATAGCAGCTACAGGGAATTACCCAGGAAAAGCTAGAAATGCTGAGGAATTAAGAGCTGATTTAGACAAAGCTTTATCATTAATCCCAGGAAAGCATAAGGTCAATTTACATGCAATATATGCAGAAACTAATGGAGAAGTTGTAGAGCGAGATGAAATTAAGCCAGAGCATTTTGAGAATTGGGTAAAGTGGGCTAAAGAAAAAGAATTAGGTTTAGACTTTAATCCAACAATATTCTCACATCCTAAGGCTTCAGATGGATTAACTTTATCACATCCAGATAAAGAAATAAGAGATTTCTGGATAAGACATTCAATAGCTTCAAGAAAAATAGGAGAGTATTTTGGAAAAGAGCTTGGACAAACTTGTTTAACTAATCTTTGGATTCCAGATGGATATAAGGATATTCCAAGTGATAGATTGGGACCAAGAGCAAGACTTAAAGATTCTTTAGAGCAGATTTATTCTGTAGACATAGATAAAAATTATAATTTAGACTGTGTTGAATCTAAGGTTTTTGGAATAGGTGCAGAATCTTATACAGTAGGATCAAGTGAGTTTTATATAAATTTTGCAGCTAGAAATAACATAATGTCTTTAATGGATACAGGACATTATCACCCAACAGAGGTGGTTTCAGATAAATTATCGGCTATGCTTTTATTTAATGAAAAAGTTGCACTTCATGTAAGTAGACCAGTTAGATGGGACAGTGATCATGTAGTAATTTTTGATGATGAACTTAAAGAAATTGCAAAAGAAATAGTAAGAAATGATGCTTTAGATAGAGTAATAATAGGTCTTGACTTCTTTGATGCAAGCATTAATAGAATTGCAGCATGGACTATAGGTACAAGAAACATGATAAAAGCCTTGTTATCTGCAATGCTTACACCTAATGAATTATTAAAGAAATATCAAGATGAAGGAAATCTCACTGAAAGATTAGCTTTAATGGAAGAAATTAAGACTTATCCAATGGGTGATATTTGGAACTATTACTGCGAGAAAAATGGAGTTCAAGTAGCTGAAAGCTGGATAAAAGAAGTTAAAGAATATGAACAAACTGAATTATCAAAAAGAAAGTAGGGATGCAAAATGGCTATAGCAGATATGCACTTTATTAAAGAATTTCAAAAGATAACAAATGATGCCTGGCTTAAAGGATGGCATGAAAGAAATGGTGGAAACATCACTTATAGATTAACTAAAGATGAAGCTTTATGTGTTAGTGGATTTATAGATGAAAATGCATCTTATAAGCCTATAGGAGTAACAGTTAAGAATCTTGCTAATGAATATTTTTTAGTAACTGGAAGCGGAAAGTTTATAAGAAATATAGCTCTTGACTTAGAAGCTAATGTAGGGATAGTTAAGATAGATGAAACTGGAGAAAACTATAAAATAGTTTGGGGGCTTATAAATGGAGCTAGACCAACTAGTGAATTACCATCACATCTTATGAGTCATTCAGTTAAATATGCAGAGACAAATGGCAAACATAGAGTTATAATGCATTCTCATGCTACAAATTTAATAGCATTAACATTTGTACTACCGCTTGATGGAGTAGTATTTACAAGAGAATTATGGGAAATGGCTACAGAGTGTCCAGTAGTATTCCCAAGTGGAATAGGTGTAGTGCCATGGATGGTTCCAGGTGGAGCAGAGATTGCAGAAGCTACAAGTGAATTAATGAAGAAACACGATATAGTAATATGGGCTCATCATGGAGTATTCTGTTCTGGAGAAGATTTAGACTTAACTTTTGGACTTATGGATACTGTAGAAAAATCAGCTGAAATATTAGTAAAAGTTTTATCTATGGGTGGAAAGAGACAAACTATAAGTTCGCAAAACTTTAGAGATTTAGCTAGAGACTTTAAGGTAAGTATTTCAGAAGATTATCTTAAATAGTAAAGTTACCCTCAATTTTAATTGAGGGTAATACCTAAATTTTTTAATATGAAAAGTTAATTATTTAACAAAAATATAATTATTAAGAGGAGATTGATTTTTATGGCAAACAGAATGGTCTTAAACGAGACAAGCTACTTAGGTGCAGGAGCAATAGAAAATATTGTGACAGAAGTTAAGGTAAGAGGGTATAAGAAGGCATTGGTAGTTACAGACAAGGATTTAATAAAATTTAATGTAGCTACAAAGGTAACTGACTTATTAAAAGAAAACTCTTTAGATTTCGAAATATTTGATGAAGTAAAAGCAAATCCAACTATAAATGTTGTAAAAGCAGGTATAGAAAAATACAAAGAAAGTGATGCGGACTATTTAATAGCAATAGGCGGAGGTTCCTCAATTGATACTGCAAAAGCAATTGGAATTATTATAAATAATCCTGAGCATGCAGATGTAAGAAGTCTTGAAGGTGCAATTCAAACTAAAAATAAATGTGTAGATATTATAGCTGTACCAACAACAGCTGGAACTGCAGCAGAAGTTACAATAAATTATGTTATTACAGATGAGGAAAAGAAACGTAAATTTGTTTGTGTAGACCCTCATGACATTCCAGTAATAGCCGTAGTAGATTCTGAAATGATGTCATCAATGCCAAAAGGACTTACAGCAGCAACTGGTATGGATGCTTTAACTCATGCTATAGAAGGATATATAACTAAAGGCGCTTGGGAATTAACTGATACCCTTCATTTAAAAGCTATAGAAATAATAGGACGTTCACTTAGAAGTGCTGTAGCAAATGAACCTAAGGGTAGAGAAGACATGGCTCTTGGACAATATGTAGCAGGGATGGGATTTAGTAACGTAGGACTTGGGATAGTTCACTCAATGGCACATCCACTTGGAGCTTTCTATGATACTCCTCATGGAATTGCAAATGCAGTATTACTTCCATACGTTATGGAATACAATGCAGAAGCAACAGGAGAAAAATATAAAGATATAGCTAAAGCTATGGGAGTTACAGAAGTAGATTCTATGTCTCAAGAAGAATACAGAAAAGCTGCTATTGATGCAGTTAAAAAACTTTCTGAAGATGTAGGAATTCCTAAAGTATTAAGTGAAATAGGAGTTAAAGAAGAGGATTTACAAGCACTTTCAGAATCAGCATTTGTAGATGCATGTACTCCAGGTAATCCAAGAGATACAAATGTAAGTGAAATATTAGAAATTTATAAAAAAGCTTACAAATAAAGAAATAAAACTTTTAGAAAGATGATTTCTGTATTGAACAGAAATCATCTTTTTTGCTATAATTAATGAACAATTTATAAAATCAATATTCCTCTAATCTTAAGGTAATGCCTACAGGTGGTGTTATAAAGAGAATATAAATGAATGGTTTAAAGCTGGAGCTAACTGCACTGGAATAGGCAGTGATTTAAATAAAGCTTATAAAGTTAATGGATTTGATGGAGTAAAGAATTATTGTGAGGGTGTTATAGAAGAAATTAAATAAGTTGAAGCTATAATAGATTTACACGGATGATTACATAATCAAGATGATAAATTCTTAACATAATATTTAATGAATAATATTATAATGTAATATATAATATTTAGTATATTAATATTTTAGGAGAATTATCATGTTTGAGTTTCGAAAGTTATTGATATTTTTGGCCGTAGCCATACTGCTTTTCTATATGATTAAATTATTATACTTCACTAATAAAAAATGGCCTCTTAAATCATATACCTTCCTTATATTAATAGGAGGATTAGCTTTACTAACAGTTGCAACCTTTGCTGATTTTATAGGAAGTATTTTTGATTATGAGTTTATTAGCAACATAAGAAAAGTTGGATTTACTTTAGGCGGAATTATCTACATAATAGGAGTAATATTATGGAGTGATTTCACTAAAACTATGATGAATAAATTAGAAAAGTCAGCTATGACGGATCATATGACTGGTATTTTAAATAGAAATGGAATCGAAAAGATATATGATTCTGTTGCAAGAGAGAAAAATCCTTTTTTTGTTATAGTATGTGATTTAGATGGAACCAAGATGGTTAATGATACATATGGGCATATAGAAGGAGATTATTATATAGATGAAAGCACTAAGATAATAGCTAATGTGGTTGGATTAAGAGGTCATGTATCTAGAATTGGTGGGGATGAGTTTGTAATTCTTTTATCATATACAACTATAGATGCTTTAAACGATATGATTAAAAATATAAAAAAGAGGGTAAGCGATATTTATTCTAACAAAAATCTTGGAATTAGTGTGGGTTATTCAATTTTTCCTAGAGATGGGAAATATCTTACTGATTTAATTAAAGTAGCAGATAAAAATATGTACGAGGATAAAAAAAGCTTAATAGAGGTTAAGTGATTTTAATGGTACTTTTACAAAAAAAGAAATTTATAAAAGAAAAATTGATATATAATTAATAGTATATAAACTTTGTTATAAGAAAAAGTTAGTGTAATAAGGGTAATTTTAATAAAGATTGTGAGGAATTTATAAATGATTGTGGATAATAATAAAGTTGTACTATATTTAATGAGACATGGACAAACTATAATAAATAAAGCTAAACGTGTTCAAGGTTGGTGTGATGGAGTATTAACTAAAGAGGGAGAAGAGATAGTTACAAGTACTGCTTTAGGGCTTAGAGATATAGAATTTAAAGCTATTTACAGTAGTGATTTAGGACGTGCTATTAAAACCGCTAAAATTGTTATAAGAGAAAATAAAGCAAGTAAAGACTTAGAACTTGTAGAGGTCCCAGGACTTAGAGAAATGCATTTTGGGAAATATGAGGGAGAAATAGAGAAGGTTTTATTTAATGATATATTTAAAAAGTTAAATATTAAATCCTTTGAAGAAGCATTAAAAATACCTGACTTTGGGAGAGCTTTTGCAGATACTTGTGCAGCCTTAGATGAAACTGGACAAGCAGAAAATTATGAAATTATGATTAATAGAGTTATGGGTGCATTAACTGAAATCACTAAAGAAGCTTCTAATAATGGAGGCGGAAATATTCTTTTAGTAGTACATGGAGGTATACTTAGGAATATTTTTAATCAGTTAGATAAAAGTATTGATGTATCTGGAATCGAAAATGCTAGCATATCAAAAGTAGAGTATGAGAACGGTGAATATAAAGTTATAACTACAAATGATATGAGCTATAAAATAAAAGGTGAAAAAATAAGAGAAGAAGAATTCAGCAATTAGTCTGAATTCTTCTTTTATCTAGTAATTTATTTTATAATAATGTCCTCTAATTTTCTTTTTGGAACATGATGTGTTTGATTTTCATCTCTCCAGTATTTAATATCCGAAGATGAAGAAACACTTTCTAGAATAACTTCTTCCTTTGGTTTTCCTAAAGCTATAACCATAGCTATTTCTTGATTATCACTTAAATTAAGAGCTGGTGCTAAAACTTTTTTATTTACATTTAAAAGCATACAACCCCCAAGTCCTTTTTCTACAGCAGCTAATAGACTGTTTGTAGAAGCAATACCTACATCAATAGCAGGATTTTTACTTATAGAGGTATCATTAACTAATATTAAGTATGCACTTGGTTTTTCTCCTTCTTCAGGACCAGCCCACTCTTTTAGGTATCCAGCCCATCCAAGAGTATTAAAAATCACTTGATTTTTCTCTTTTTCGTTAGATAATACATATTTTAGAGATTGTAGATTAGCTGCTGAAGAAGATAACCTACCTAAATCTAATAGTTCAAGTAAAGTTTCAGTGCTTATTTTTTCATCTTGATAAAAGCGTCTGTAAGATCTATTTTTCTTTATTAATTCTGCTAACATTTTAAACCTCCCTAATAAGTTTTATATACATTATTATGTGTAACTTTATTACCATTTTATAGCAAGGAAAATAAATACTCAAGTCAATCTCGCATTATTACTGTATAAGACTACTATTATATGTAAATCACATGGTATAATTAGTATTATAATAAATCCATAAAATGTATGGTGATTAGGGGATTATCGTGGATAAAAAGCAGGTTTTGAAGAATTTTTTGAGATGGTTTTTAATTGTTAATGTTATTACGTTTATTGGAGGATTAGTGGATGCATTCTACTGGATTCCTTATGGCGAAAAAGGGGGAGTAGGAGGATTTCCAGTATTCACTTTGTATAGCATAATTCTTGGAACTTTTGCTGGAATAATATACAGCATTATAAATTTCAAGAGTAGGGAACAATCTAAAACAATAAAAATTATTCAGTTATTAATTTCGATATTTAGTATATTCATACCAATACTGAGCTTAGTAGGTGCATTATTAGGAATGGGATTTGGTTATATTATTGTAAAATTATTTATGTAATAAGAAATACTTAGTAAGGGGGAAAAGTAATGGGATTTTCAATTGCAGGAACATTAATTGCAATAGCTATATTTATTCCTAATTTATTAATAGTAAAATTTCCACCTAATAATGCACCTAAGGATTCAAAGGATGCAGGATTTATATTTACACTTTTAGAAAGAATAGGACAGGTTGGATGTATTCTAATTTTAGTAATTTCTAAAGAGCACTTTAAGAATTTTAGCGTAAATATATGGGCTGTTTTTATGGGGATTTGTATATTACTATATTATTTTTTATGGATTAGATATGTAATTAAGGGACAGGAATATAAACTTTTGTGGGATTCGTTAGTTTTTATACCTATTCCTATGGCTGTTTTTCCAGTAGGAGCATTTCTATTTGCTGCTATTTTAGGAGAATCAATTTGGTTAGGCATATTAGTTATATTTTTAGGGATTGGACACTTTGCTAATAGCTGGCATAGCTATAAAGAATTAAAAGAATCATATTTAAAGAAAGATAAATTTCAATAAATATGATTCTAATATAGGTAATATATTTAAAAAGTTATTAATGTGTTGGAACTATATAGCTGCCACTAAAGTGAATCATGCACAGGGAAAAATATTTAAAAGCTGAACATGATTCGTGTAAAGGTAAGGTATTCGTTAATATATTGTGTAATAAATATAATTTTATACTGGGAAATTATGGGGTGAAATTTACCGTTGAAATATTATATTTTTTGTGTAATAATAGAATTAACTAGTTAATATGCATATAGTTTGTGTGCACAAAACTTTATGCTTTTTAGGGTTGTTACTGGATTAGCAGGCAAAGCCTAAATAGATTTGATTTCTTTCGTGATTGAGGGAGAATAATATCTATTTGGGCTTTTTTTGAGCCTTTAAATAGAGGAAAGGATGATTTTGTTGAAAGTAAAAAGAGTATTTAACAATAATGTAATTCTAGCATATAGAGGTGATTCTGAAGTTGTCATTTTTGGAAAAGGGGTAGGATATCAAAAGCAACGTGGAGATGAAGTGAATAGGACTTGCATCGAAAAAATATTTACTTTAACAGAAAAGGAAACTAATCATTTTGAAGAATTATTTAAAGAAATCTCTAATGAATATGCTGATCTTACATTTTTAATTGTTAAACAAGCAGAATCAGATCTTCAAATAGAGTTTGATAGTAGTATTTATCTTTCTATCATGGACCATATAAATCATGCAATTATTAGAGCAAAGCAAGGCCTAAATATCAAAAATGAACTAATATGGGAAATCAAAAGAACTTATAAAAAGGAGTATGAAGCGGCATTAAATACTCTAAAGATTATAAAAAGAGAAACTGGAATTGAGCTGGAGGCTGATGAAGCTGGTATAATCGCCATACACTATTTTAATGCTCAAGATCCTAAAACTCGTCTTAAAACAAGTTATAAAGCAGTAGAAATTATTCAAGACATTGTTAAGATTATTCAGTTTCATTTCCATATAGAGTTTGATGAAAATCAATTAAGCTTCAATCGTTTAATGACTCATTTAAGATATTTTGTTAATGGTTTATTAAACAATGAAAGAAGAAGTAGTGAAATGGATGATGAATTTTTGTACTGTCAAATTAAGAAAAAATATCCTGATATATATGAATGTGTTTTAAAGATAAAGAAGTATATAAGTGAAAAATTAGAAAAAGAAGTAGTTGATGAAGAAGCTCTTTATCTTATGATGCATATTCAGCGTATTGTTGAAAAGAGCAAATTTAAAGATTAATTAGTGGAGGAAGTTTTATGAGTTACAAAAATTATGTTAATAGTGTAGTAGAAGCACTAGGTGGTGCAGAAAATGTGACGAATGTTACACATTGTGCTACAAGATTACGTTTTCTACTTATAGATAAAAGAAAAGTTAATAAAACTAAAATAGAAGCTTTAAAAGAAACAGTTGGAACTGTAGAAGCACAAGGAACATTTCAAATCATCGTTGGTACTAATGTTAGTGATGTTTATGATGAATTAGTTAAAATTAAAGGAATTTCTGGTGATGATATAAAGTCTGAATTTAAGGAAGGCTTACAAAATCAGTCAAAACTAGATAGAGTATTAAGCACAATCTCAGCAATATTTACTCCATATATACCTGTACTAGCATCAGCAGGTATTATAAAGGGATTATTAGCTTTACTTAATAATGTTGGATGGCTAGATGTAAATTCTAATACTTATTCAATATTAAGTGCTGCGGGAAATTCATTAATTTACTTTTTCCCAATATTACTAGCTTTTACAGCTGCAAAGAAGTTTGGAGCTAATCCATATATAGGAGCAGCTATTGGTGCAGCTTTACTTGAACCAAATTTGACGTCTATCAATATTACTGGTAATACAATTAATTTCCTAGGAATTAATTTTGTTGCTCAAGCTTTTCAAAACACCGTACTTCCAGTTATTTTAGGAATGTGGGCATTTTCATATCTAGAAAAAGGTTTAAAAAAGGTACTTCCAAAGGTAGCACAATTAATACTTGTACCTTTAATCTGCTTAATTGTAATGGTACCTGCAATTTTATTAATATTTGGACCTATAGGTTTCGCTTTAGCAAATGCAATTGCTGCTGTTTATGAATGGTTATTAAATTTCAGTCCTATACTTATGGGAACATTATTTGGTGGATTATTTATTTATGTTATCATGCTAGGAATGCATTGGGTTATATTACCTATACAATTACAAATTCTGGCTGACAAAGGAATGGAATATTCTTTAGGCTCTGGTGGAATGGGAAACTATGCTTTATTAGGAGTTTGTTTAGCTGTATTAGTTATTGCAAAAGATAAACAAACGAAGACAATGGCAGGTTCCGCAGCATTTGTAAACTTCTTATCAGGAGTTACTGAGCCTGGTTTGTATGGTATTGTTCTAAAGAATAAAAAATACTTTATAGCATTAACTGCTGCTGGTGCTGCTGGTGGATTTATATGTGGAGTTTTTGATTTTTATATTACTAACTTTGCATTTACTGGACTATTTGGATTACCTGCATTTGCATCTGCACCTAAAGCAGCTTACTACTTCATTGCAGTAGTAGCAACAATTGCTATAGCGTTTATATTAACTGTTATATTAGAAAAAGGCTTCAAAAGCAAAACTATATCAGAAGTAAAGGCAGAAAAAATAAGCTGTACAACTTTAAATTCACCTGCTAATGGAGATGTGGTGGAGTTATCAAAAATAAACGATCCTGTATTTTCAACTGAAACTATGGGAAAGGGGATAGCTATACTTCCTAAAGATAATGTTATAGTTGCACCAGTTGATGGAGAAGTAACATTTATGTTTAAGACTAAACACGCTGTAGGAATTACAACTGACAATGGAGTAGAATTATTAATTCATGTAGGAATTGATACTGTAAGATTAGAAGGGAAATACTTTGAAAGCTTTGTAGAACAAGGGCAAAAAGTAAAAGCTGGAGATAAATTGCTAGAATTCGATAGAGAAAAAATAGCTTCAGAGGGATTAGATAATTCAGTTATATTTATAGTTACTAACTCTCAAAATTACTCAAATATAGATGTGTTAAAAACAAATAGCATTAAAATAAATGAACCATTATTAGAGGTAAAATAATAAATTTATAATGTTAAAAGAGCAAGGAAACTATGTTTCCTTCTTCTTTTAAGAAAGGATGAAATATGAAGTTTAAGCACTTATTTAAACCAATTAAGATAAATAATATGATATCTAAAAATCGTATAGTTGCAGCACCATTAGGAGATACCTTTGAAGAAAAAGCATTAGGGGGTGCCGGAATAGTAGTAGCAGGGCATGCTATTGTTGAATATGGTAAATCAAGCTTTGCAAGTGCAGATGAACCAGATATTTTCTCAAAATATGAAGTAGAAAAAACTAGACATAGAATTCTTCAAATTCATCAAGGCGGTGCAAAAGCATCAATTGAGATTTTTCATGGAGGTCTTTATGCTAGAGTAAATGGATATGCTAAAGGGCCAGTTTCATTTACTCGTGAGGATGGTGTAGAAGTAAGAGCCATGGATGAAAAGATGATGGAAGAAACTTTAAAAGGATATTATGAAACTGTTAAAAATGCAAGAGATTTAGGATTTGATATGATATTCATGCATTTTGGACATGGATGGCTTCCAGCCCAGTTCTTATCTCCTTTATTTAATAAAAGAGAAGATGAATATGGTGGAAGTTTTGAAAATAGAGTTAAGTTTCCAAAGAGAATTTTAGAAACAGTTAGAGAAGCTGTAGGTAAAAATTTTCCTATTGATATGAGAATCAGTGCATATGAATGGGTTCCGGGTTCTATTGAATTTGAGGAAGTAAAAGAGTTTATTAAGATAGTAGAGCCATATATAGATACTGTTCAAATATCTGCTGGCTTAGATATAAATCATGAAGGAAATGTGCATATGGCTACTACAAATTTTGAAGAGCATATGCCAAATGTTAAATGGGCAGAGGAAGTTAAAAAAGCTGTAAACATACCAGTATCAGTAGTTGGTGCTGTTTTATCACCTAAGGAGGCAGATGACTTAATAGCTACTGGAAAAGTCGATATGGTTGCATTCGGTAGATCATTTGTAGCAGATCCGTATTGGCCTAAAAAAGCTATGAATGATAAAGATGAGGATATAGTTCCTTGTTTACGCTGCTTACAATGTTATCATATAGCTAGTAACAGAAGAAATGTTGGGTGCTCTGTAAATCCTAGATACTCAAATGAGAGCTTTGTTCCAAAAGAAATATCAATATCAAATAACAAGAGAAAAGTAGTTGTTATTGGTGGAGGTCCGGCTGGAATGAAAGCAGCTATTACAGCATCTTTAAGAGGTCATGATGTTATTTTATTAGAAAAAGAAAAAGAACTAGGTGGTCAACTTAGATATGTTGCTAAAGAGTATTATAAGGAAGATATTAGACGTTATCTAAAATACTTAATTACTCAGGTTTCAAAAAGCAATATAGATTTAAGATTAGGCTGTGAAGCAAATAGAGAGTATGTAGAATCACTTAAGCCAGATTCATTAATTATTGCAGTAGGTGCAGATGAATTTATTCCACCAATTAAAGGTGCTGATATGAAGCATGTTATGAACGGAACTACAGCTATAGAAAAAGAAGATACTCTTGGGAATAATGTAGCAGTTATAGGTGGAGGAACTATAGGAAGTGAAATAGCTCTAGAACTTTCTTTACTTAAAGGTAAAAATGTAACTATAGTAGAAATAGGCAAAGAATTAGCTCCACAAGGAAATCTATTATTTAAAGTAGCTTTACGTCAAAAAATGGACCAAGCCAAAACTTTAACTACTTTATTAGAAACATCTTGTGGAGAAATAAAAGAAAATGAAGTAGTTGTTACAGACAAAAACGGAAATCAAAAACATATTAAAGCAGATAATGTTATAGTGTGTACTGGTTTAAGACCAAAAAGAGCTTTAGCAGAATCTTTTTATGGAATAACTCCAGATGTAGCTATGATAGGTGATTGTGAAAGACCTAGAAATATTATGGATGCTACATTTGAAGGTCATATGATATCATTAAATATTTAATAAAAAAGTTCAGCAGAGTTTTGCTGAACTTTTTTATTACTAGTGATATTGACAAGCTATTTAAAAAGGATTAAGATAAAATTAGTCCATATATGGACTAATTTCATTAATTTAGAGGTGAATTTATGAACTGGTTATATTTAATTCTGGCAATTATGTTTGAAATAATATCTACAACTTTATTAAAGGTATCCAATGGATTTACTAAAATAGCACCTACTATAGGAACTTTTTTTGGATATATTTTATGTTTTACATTTTTATCAATGGCTTTGAAGAAAATAGATATTAGTGTAGCATATGCTATATGGTCTGCTGCAGGAATAGTTATATTAACCGTAATAGGAGTATTTATTTTTAAAGAAAGTATAAATGCACTAAAGATTGTATCTATAGTTTTAATAGTAATAGGTGTAGTTGGGTTAAATTTAAGTGGAGTCAGCCATTAATATGTTAAACTTAATATAAATTAAGGGGAGAGTTTAAGAGTGAGTAATAAAGAGGAATTAATTGAACAGATAGATAGTTATTATGAATCCTGGTTTGAAATAAATAATATATATAGTATTTGGGCTAAAAAACATGGTATACAAGATACCACTTTATTTACTTTATATATTATAAAGACTTCAGTACCCTATTGTACTCAAAATAAGATTTGCAGTAAATTACTATTGCCTAAACAAACAATTTCAGTGATAATAGCTTCTCTTGAAAAGAATGGATATGTCTTTAGAGAAACTAATCCAGAAGATCGTAGAAATAAAATTGTTAGATTTACTGAAGCAGGAGAAAAATTTGCAGATAATATTCTTGAAAAGCTTAAGTTAGCAGAAATAGAGGCATTTAGCCAGCTATCTAGTGAACAACGAACTTCTATAATAGGGAGCTTTAAATTATTATCAAATTCATTAAAAAAAGAAATGTAATTAGCTTTACACACTTTAAAGAAAATGTGATAATAAGAGAATTAAACAGTAAGGGAATGAATAGTGAACATGGAATTGAACTTTAGAAAAACACTTAAAACAGATGTTGATGATGTAATGGCAGTAATAAAACAAGCTCAAGACTATTTTAAGGAAAAAGGCATAAATCAATGGCAAAATAATTATCCAAATAGCGAAACAATAAATAATGATATTTTAAGTGGACACAGCTATGTGTTAGTAAAGGATGATAGTGTTGTTGCAACTGCAGCAGTTTCTTTTGATGGGGAAAGCACATATAACAATATATATGATGGCAAATGGATTACTAACGATAAATATGTAGTAATACATAGAATAGCAGTTGATAATACATATAAGGGACTAGGTTTATCATCTGAAATTATAAAAAGAATCGAAGAACTTTGTTTAAGTAAAGATGTGCATAGTATTAAGGTTGATACGCATAGAGAAAATCTATCTATGCAGAGACTTCTTAAGAAAAATAATTTTGAATACTGTGGAGTAATTTATTTGCTTGATGGAAATGAGAGAATAGCTTTTGAAAAAATATTATAAAGACAGCTAAAGTTGACATTAGTTAATATGAATGATATTCTTTCTACATATTAATAACTATGGGGTTAGCGAATGGAGGAATTATCATGCGTCAATGTATGGATTCAGATAATATACATAGAAGAATAAAGAAAATCATGGGACAGTTAAATGCTATAGATAGAATGGTAGATGAAGATGTAGACTGTGAGAATATTTTGATTCAAATAAATGCAGCTAAAAGCGCAATACATAAAGTTGGGCAAGTAGTATTAGAGGGACATTTAAGCCATTGTGTAAAAGATGGTATAGAACATGGAGATGCTGATAAAACAATTAAAGAATTTGCAAAAGCCATAGAACATTTTTCAAGAATGTCATAGGAAAGTAAGTAGTCATATTATGGCTGCTTTTTTTATTGCATAGGAAAGTGTATTCTTTCCTATGCAATAAAAAAGGCAAGGGGTGCAGGGGAAGTTGTGTTCCCCTGCCTGTTAAGGAGGGCATAAGGATTAATAATCTTTATGTGCAAGCAGAGGATTTCTAAGGGGTCTCAGACACGCAGTGTCGTCGAAGGGTTAAAGACCTAAATGGTCTTTAACGGGTTTACCCAGGCCTGAAAGGACATAGGGTTCCCTAGCGAAGTGGCGACAGCCACTTTTTTATTGCATAGGAAAGTGCAAATTTTTTTATAATTTTTTTAGTGGCTTAGCCTTTATGGAGAGCCATTTTGTATTTATAAGTAAAAAATAGTAAAATACTTTTTGGTGATGAATAATGAAGTCAAAAATTGCTATAATACTAAAAAATCATTGGGAAGAGTTTTTAAAATTATATGGTCATAGAGTAAGAAAAAATGTAAAAAGAGAAGTTGAGAAAGTTTTAGAATGTGGAGACTTAAGCAAAGGATATATTGAATTTAAATGTCACAAATGTAATGAAAGTAAAAAAGTAGCCTTCACAT
Source organism: Clostridium sp. UBA1652 (assembly GCF_002320975.1). Lineage (NCBI taxonomy): Bacteria > Bacillati > Bacillota > Clostridia > Eubacteriales > Clostridiaceae > Clostridium > Clostridium sp. UBA1652. The sequence continues at coordinate 47,116 of NZ_DCLI01000077.1, read as the reverse complement.
GCAAAAGTAGATTCTGCACATCTTGCGGAAAGATATATGTAGATAATTGGATTGAAAATATGTTGGGGAAATTGATAAATGTAAGACATAGACATATTGTTTTTACAATTCCTGAAGAACTTAGAGAGATATTTCAAAGGGAAAGGAATCTTTTGAAATTATTACCGCAATGCGCAGCAAAAACAGTGTTAACTTGGCATAAGGATCAAAATAAGAAGGAAAGTTATACACCAGGAATAGTAACTGTAATACATACTTTTGGCAGAGATTTAAAGTGGAATCCTCATGTACATATGATGGTTACTGAAGGTGGAGCTGGTAAAGAAAATCCATGGAAGCATATAAGACACTTTCCTTATGAAATGCTAAGAAAAAGATGGCAAAAGTTATTGCTTTATGCTCTTATTGATGAATGTAAAGATAAGAAAAAAATGAAAGAACTTAAAAATAAGTTATATAGTAAACACGATAACGGATTTTATGTTCATGCTAGAAATGAGATAAAATCAGCCAAAGTAGCAGCTAAGTATGTTGGTAGATATGTGGGTCGCCCTGCGATAGCGGAATCAAGAATACTAGCCTATGATGGAAAGTTTGTAACCTTTAAGTATACTCGACATGAAGATAACAAAAGAATTGTTGAAAAAGTTCATGTATATGAGTTTATAAAAAAGTTAATAGTCCATATACCTGATAAAAACTTCAAGATGATTAGGTATTTTGGTCTTTATACTAGTAGAAATAAATTGAAAGATAATCTTATAAAAATGTTAGATAAGAGAATTCTAGATTTAAAAAAGAGTATAAGAAGATGGGAATATAGAATATTAGCTAGCTTTGGAGTTGAACCTAGGAAATGTCCTGTTTGTGGTGAATCGATGATATTTTATGATATTGTGTATAAAAATTATGGATCTATTAGAGGAATGCTAAAGGATAAATTTATAAATGAAGCCTCCGAAAAGCTTGAAAAAGCCATTGAAGATTATGCAATGGTAAAAGGAATAATATATGGTAGAATAAAGCCTGTAGCAACTTAAGCGAGGTGAGAAACATGGTAAAAAAGGATAATGTAGTTTTATACATTTGTACTAAATGTGGAGTAAAAGAAGAAATCCCAGAAGAAGTGGTTAAATACTTTGATGAGATGGATCAAAGCAATATAAATGAACCACCAAGTTTCGCATGCGAAGCATGTGGCGGAGTAATGAGACCACAGAATTACAAAGGTGTTTATGATAAAACTTATAAATATTAATTTTTAAATAAATATAGACAAGGCACATATGAATAGAGCCTTGTCTGAATATTGAAACTATTTCCCCGCAGGGGGCGTGGCGCTAGCCACTTTTTTATTGACAAAAAATAATTCCAACAATATTATATACATATACCCCTATAGGTATATAGAAAAGGAGATATTTTTATGGCTATAGTAAATTCAGTATTTAAAGATGAAGAAAAGCGCACCATATTAGGACTTATAATTTCAGTAATATCACTTATATTTAGTTTCTTTGACTTGGTACAAGCTCCTATTAATTTAGCATGGATTGCAATTATTTTATGTGGGCTTCCTATAATTAAAGAGGCAATAATTGGATTAGTTACTGAATTTGATATTAAAGCAGACGTATTAGTATCTATGGCTTTAATTGCATCAGTCATAATAGGAGAGACCTTTGCAGCTGGAGAAGTTGCATTTATTATGACCTTAGGTGCATTATTAGAAGAGCGCACTGTTAAAAAGGCTCAGGCAGGAATTGAAAAATTAGTAAACCTAACGCCAACTACAGCAAGAGTAATTAAAAATGGAGAAGAAAAGATAGTTACTGCTAAAGAGGTATTGGTGAATGATATTCTTAAAGTGTTACCAGGAGAAACTATACCAGTTGATGGAGTTTTGATAAAAGGTGAAACCTCAATAGATCAATCAGTTATGACTGGTGAATCAATGCCTGTAGATAAAAAGGTTAGAGATGAAGTGTTTAGTGGAACTGTAAACCAATTTGGAGCATTTGAAATGAAAGCTACAAAAGTTGGAGAAGATAGTTCACTTCAAAGAATGATTCGTCTTGTTAAGTCAGCAGATGCTGGAAAAGCTAAAATAGTAGGAATGGCTGATAGGTGGGCAACTTGGATTGTTGTTATAGCTTTAGTATCAGCAGCAGCAACTTGGTTTATTACAGGAGAAATCATACGTTCAGTTACAATACTAGTTGTATTTTGTCCATGTTCTTTAGTATTAGCAACTCCTACAGCAATAATGGCAGGTATAGGAAATGCCACTAAATACGGTATTTTAATTAAAGAGGGAGATGCCCTAGAGAGATTATCAAAAGTAAGAAAGATAGCTTTTGATAAAACAGGTACATTAACTTATGGAAAACCTAAGGTTACTAAAGTTAAGTCTTTTGATGAATCTACTTCAGAAGAGCAGTTATTAAAATTAATAGCTAGTGTTGAGAAATCATCAGAACATCCATTAGGAAAAGCAATAGTAGACCATTTTAATTCAGTCTCAAAGTTGCAACTAGAAGACATAACAGATTTTAAGATGGCAATAGGTAAAGGGGTATACGGAACTATAAATAATAATAAGCTTTTAGCAGGAAATGACAGGCTGCTAAAGGAAAATAATATAGTTTTAACTTCTTCTCAAGATGATAAAGTTAAAGAATTCAGAAGTAAAGGATGTACTATTGTATTTTTAGCAGAGGACGCTATAATAAAAGGTTTTATAGTATTAGAAGATGTGTTAAGAAATAATTCTAGAGAAATGGTTGAGAATCTTAAGAAGTTAGGAAAAGATACGGTTTTACTTACAGGAGATAATAAGCAAACTGCTTCAAATATAGCTTTAGCGTCAGGAATTGATGAATTTTATTCAGAGTGTTTACCAGAAGATAAACTATCCATAATTGATAAATTCCAAAGTGGAGATCAAAGAGTTTGTATGGTAGGAGATGGAGTAAATGATGCTCCAGCTTTAAAGAAATCCTTTGTGAGAATTGCCATGGGAGGAATAGGCAGCGACATAGCAGTTGAAGCAGCAGATATAGCCCTAATAGGTGATGATATAAAAGCTATACCACACTTAATAGAACTTTCAAAGAGAACAATGAGGACAATAAATATTAATATCATCATATCAATGATATTAAACTTTGTAGCTATTATATTAGCAATGACTGGCGTTTTAAATCCTATAGTGGGGGCGTTGGTGCATAATGTGGGATCTGTTGTTGTTATAATACATTCTGCATTATTGTTAAATTGGAGAAGTTAGGATGAAGGAATCTAATGGAGCTTGGGAAGAAGCTCCTACAGGGCAGATGTGCATAACGTAGGATCTGTTGTTGTCATAATACACTCAGCATTATTGTTAAATTGGAGGAGTTAAAGATGAAAGAATTAATATTACCTGTATTTTTAATGCTTTTAGGGGGTTGTTTAACCTTTGGAGGAGTATATTATTTAAGAAAAGAAAAAGATGATGAAGTTTCCGTTAAGATATATAGGACAACTAGTATAATAGGGATTGTTATTGCTATTTTGGGTATTTTAAAGTTTATATTATAAAATAGTAGAAATAAAAAATTTACAGATATGCATTAAAAAATGTAGTGATTTTATAATTTACTACATTTTTTATTATGTGCAATTATAATAAAATATAAGTAATATAGTTAACTACAGACAATAAGTCACATAGGAGTGTTATGAGATAATTTAATGATAAGAAAAGTTTAGAAGAAAATTATGAAAGTTAGGAGTGATTTTTGTGAAATGGGAGAAAGCAAGAAAAGTATATCAGAATAAGTAGATTTTACTTGAAGCAATAGAAGCTCATTCCGAGGAAAATAAAAGGATAGTTGAAGAGTTTTCAGTTATAAATGTCTATGATAATGGGAAAGAAGCTCTTAAAGAATATGCTGAAAAACATAAAAAGGATAAGAGTAGAGAGATGTATGTTTATCATACTAAAAATGGAAAGCTAACTATAGAGGAAAGAAATTGGATTAAAAGAAAATCATAATTTTATAAGTAGGATTTAATCAGATAAAAGCTACGATTTTTTAGTGGCTTTTTTGTTTTTTTAAGTAAACTTTTGTATTAAGTCGATAAAGAGTTCTACAGATGAAAAGCAATTGAATCAGCTGTATGTAGGAGTTTTAAAAAAGCACAGCATTATTGTGTAAATGTGTAAAAACACAGGAACAGCGGAGCAGCGGCAAAGTGAAACATTGGAATTTTGGAACATAGGAACAGTGGAAAAGAGGAACATAGGAATGTTGGAATAAGTTCTTGCAGAGCAGTGGTTAGAAGGAATCTAATGGAGCTTGAGAAGAAGCTCCTACAGAATAGATGTTAAAAGGAATCTAATGAACCTTTTGAGGAGAAAAGGTTCTACAGGGCAGAAGGGTCTGTTGTTCTTATAATCCATTCAGCATTATTGCTAAAGTGGAGGGTTTGAATGGACGGTAAGTAGATTTATTTTAGATAATCTGCTTACTGTCCTTCTTATAATTCACACAAGATTTTTCACATTCTCTTTATTGAAATAAAACGTATTTCCAATAGATCTAAGATTGAATTTATATTCAAGTCATTTTCAATAGAGGATACTGTATATTTATTAATCATAGGTCTTGATAAAGCGCCTAAGGTATCAAACTCCTCTTTTGTTGTAAGAGGCTTAGCACCCATCTCTAACCATTTATCGAAGCAGCTCCCATATTGTCTATTAACAATATATTCAGTAACTTCATATCTTCCAGATTCAACTCCTTTTAATTGTAAATTAAATTCTTTTTTGTCTTCTGAACCAAAAGGAGTATATCTATTAGTAAATGTCATATCAAAGGTTTCACCATTAGCATATAAGGAAGAATAATGTTTGTAGTTATAAAGCATAATTCTAAATTCATTTTTTTCCTTAGTTACAAAGTAGCCATCACCCTTAGATATTAATTGGGAGCCTAGTTTATTTATTAAATAAAAAGCATAGTAACTTGGTTTTTTTATTCCGTTATATGTAAATAGACCTAACCCACCATGAAATATTTCTGTAGGAATTGGATTCTCTTCAAAAAAATCAGTTAATACCCAAAAGCCGTAACTATCTAAACGGTCATAATTATCTAAAAGATTTTTAACAATGTAGCAAGATTTAAAACAAGTATCACTCATAAGGTCGAAATGAGCTGGAGTAGAGTTCCATTCAGTTAGATATATATCGTGCTTAGTACCATATGAAGATCTGACATAGTTTTTAATTAAGTCTACAAACTTCTTAAACACATCCGGGTCTTCACTAAGTTTAAGTCCATTTTCTAAGTCCCATGTATTTTTTATTTGCTCATTACTACTTACAAAGTCTGTTCCATAAAAATGAATGTTAACGAAATCTGGTATGCAATTATTTTTATAACACCATTTTGTGAAATTTATTAACCAATTATTGTCATCAAGAGTAACAAAATAGCTGGATGGACTTCCAAAACAAATATTTTCATCACATGCTTTTACAGTATCATAAGTGTTTTTATAGAAAGAATAAAATACCTCCTGAGATGACATAGAAAACATTGATTCAGGGGTATCAGGCTCATTCCACACACTAAACTTCCATTGTTCCACTATTTCTTTACCATAACGTTGTATTAAGTGCATAGTAAATTCCTTAATTAGTCGATTCCATTCATTTATATCATTAGGTTCACTTGTTATAAATCCAGAAGTAAAAACAGTTTTTTCAGGATATTTTGCAAGTGCTTTAGGCATAAATGATAGTTGAATTAGAGGTTTTAAGCCTATAGAAATAATAAAATCAAGTACTTTATCAATAAGGGTAAAATTTATGATAATTCCTTTATTAGTACTGTTAGTATAAACCTTCATGTCATCTGAGAGGATACCATGAAACTTTATATACTCATATCCAATTTCTTTTTGTACAATTCTAAGCATATCCTGGACTTCGGCGTATAGTATTTCTTTTGCTTTTCCTACAGCAGTAAATACTTTAAATGTATGTGTTAACTTAGTTGAAACTTGTGTAACATCAATTTCTCTAGAAATAATTGATGTAGTTGATAATTTATAGGAATCAATAATGCTAAATTCATCTGTATGGGGTAGATATTCTGCTAATCGTTTTAAATAGTCGTGTTGTTCTAAAATAACATAGTTATTACCTGGATTTTGAGAAGGTGGTTTAATATTTGTTATTAATTTCCCTTTGTTTTGATGTCTATATTGGCTTGGGAGCATATTATATTCCTTTTTAAATAGCTGCACAAATGCTTTAGCGTTAGGAAAACCACTGTTATAAGCTACAGTTTCAACTGAATCATCAGATGCAAGCAACTCTTTTACTGCTGTGTCAATTCTTAATTTATTTATATAGGACATAAAATTTATTCCCATATTTTTGGTGAAAAATTTAGAAAGATAGGGTACTGATAGATGTTCAAGTTCAGCTAGTTCATATAAAGACAAATCTTCTCTATAGTGATCATTAATATAATTTATTATTCTAGATAACCGCTCTAAGTTTTTTTGAGCTTGATTCATATTTGTCAGCAGATTATCAACTTTAAAGTGAGACATTAATTCATATAAAAGAGAATAAGATAAAGCCATTCCTAATATTTCAGTTGACTCTAGCTTAAGTGCATCAGCTTTAATAAATTGAGCAATAATACTCTTTATATTTGAAAAATCACTTTTATCTTTAAATAAACTAGAGTTACATTCAAATTGTATTTGACTTTCATTAATTATGCGTTTGTCAAAGAGGGAAGTATCAATTTGTAAGGCAATCATAGTACAATCTTCAGCAGAAAGTTCATGAATTTCGTTTGAATTGATAAGTATAATATCTTCCTCTAAAAGTGTGCAGGTTTTATAATCTATTGATATGTTTACTTGACCTGAAAGAACATACAGCATTTCGATACTATTATGCCAATGTCTAGAAGAATAACCTAACCTATGAATAAAACAACGTATAGGTATATTACTTTCAAAATTAATGATTTCATGTTTATCATCCATATTATAACAACCTTTCTATGTAAGTATTATAAAATTTAATCTAACTTTGCAGTAATTTATTATAGTACTATCTACAGATACATTGTAACGTTTAAATATATTTTAGCACATATTTTTCATAAATATATATTAAAAAAATGATGTAACTAAGAAGTTACTGCAAAAATTTAATCTGATTTGTCATAAGATAATAATTATATTTTTAAATATGTATAGATAAATGAAATAAGGATAAAAAAAACAGTCAAAACCGGACAAGATATAGAGGTGAAAAAGTTTAATCTGTTAGTTATAATGTAAACGTACTACAAGAGAGGTGATTATAGAAGTGATATTAAAAGTTGAAAGTATTAATAAAAGCTTTGGAGCTACAAAAGCACTTAAAGATGTAAGCTTAGAAGTTAAAAAAGGTGAGATAAGAGGATTAATTGGAGAGAATGGCTCTGGTAAATCAACAATATCTTCTATTATTGCAGGTATGCAAAAACCGGACAATGGTATTATGAAATATTTAGGTGAAAACTATGAGCCTAAAACAATGCTTGATGCTCAAGAAAAAGGAATTAGTATGGTTTTACAGGAAATGAATACGATTCCTCATGTTTCTGTAGCAGAAAATATATTTGCAGGTCAAGAAGAACTATTTTCAAGGTTTGGTTTTGTAAATAAAAAAGCTATGATACATGAAGCAGATGTGGCATTACGTAACGTTGGAATTGAACATATTAAAGCAAATGAATCCATTGATAATTATGGAATGGAGGATAAAAAACTTATTGAAATAGTAAGAGCAATTAAGGAACATACAAATATTTTAATTATAGATGAAACAACAACAGCTTTATCTCAAACAGGACGTAACCTTTTGTATGGAATTATGAAGAAATTACAAGAAGAAGGAAAAGCAATACTTTTTATTTCTCATGACCTAGATGAGTTACTTAATATATGTAATGTCCTAACAGTTTTAAGAGATGGGGTAATTATTGGAACTCTAAATAAAGAGGAATTTGAACCTAGAAAAATTAGAGAAATGATGGTTGGACGAGAAATAGGTGATAAATTATACAGAGAAGATTATGATGGCTCTTACGAAGATGAAGTTGTTTTAAAGTTATGTAATGTTACAGATGGAAGTTTAAAAGATTTTTCTTTAGAACTACATAAAGGAGAGATTCTCGGTATTGGAGGACTTTCTGGAAGTGGAATGCATGAGGTAGGAAGAGTAGCTTTTGGATTAAATAAACTATTTGCCGGAGAGGTAATAGTTAACAACAACAAAATTAAATCTCCACTTATGGCCATAGAAAATAATGTAGGGTATATTTCAAAAAATAGGGATAAAGAAGCATTAATTTTGGAAGCTAGTATAAGAGAGAATATTGCATTACCTTCAATTAATGCACTATCACAGAATACTTTTATTAGTCCAAAGAAAGAAAAAGAACTTTCTAAAAGTCAAATTGAATTTCTAAGAATAAAGTGTAATGATGACAAGCAACTAGTATCAACATTAAGTGGAGGTAATAAACAAAAAGTATCTTTCGGTAAATGGATTGGTAAAGGATCATCTATATTAATAATGGATTGTCCTACTAGAGGAGTAGACATTGGTGTGAAGCAAGCTATGTATGAACTAATGATTAGACTGAAAAATGAAGGGAAATCAATTCTTATGATTACAGAAGAATTATCAGAGTTAATTGGCATGAGTGATAGGGTACTTATCATGAAAGATAATAAAATAAATGGTGAATTTGAACGCTCAGAAAGTCTTTCAGAAAAAGATATTATTGAATACATGATTTAGAAATGGAGGTAGTAGTGGAATGGTAAATGCAGTAGAGACAGAAAAACGAGTTGTTAAAAATGATCACTTATTAAAAACTAATGATGTTATTAGAAAAGTTACTCCATATATAGGGCTTATAGTGATAATTATATTTTTTGGTTTACTAAGTGAAGGATTACTTTTTAACTCGAGAAATATTAAATCCATGATTAACCAATTGTTCCCGATCTTGATTGTTTCTTGTGGAGCAGTATTTGTTTATTCACAAGGAGCCATGGATGTATCAGTTGGAGCTGTAGTAGGAGTAGGAGCGCTAGCATCTGCTCAGATATTAAATAGCACTGGTTCTTTTGCACTCTCTTTTATAGCTTCTATAGTAATTGCTCTTATATTTGCATTTGCGAATGGTTGGATAAGTGGGAAACTAGGAATGGCACCAGTTATGGTTTCGCTTTGTATGATGTTTGTCGGACGTGGAATAGTTACAATGGGAACAACTGAACCTCCAACAGTATATGCCAATGGAGATTTTTCTTTCCTAAATAATTCTATAGTAAAAGTAGTTGTGATGATAATTTTTATTTTAGTAATGACATATATTTTTAACTTTACAAAGATAGGAAAACAAGTAAAAGGGCTTGGAGGGAACAGAGTTTGTTCAGAGCAAGTAGGGATAAATATATTAAAGGCTCAATTATTAGGATACTTAACTATGGCAATTGGAGTAGGAATAGCTAGTGTGTTCATACTTAGCAGAATTGGAAGTGTAACAAGAAATACAGGATCAGGGCTAGAAATGGATGTTCTTCTAGCATTAATTTTCGGGGGAATACCTCTAACTGGCGGCTCAAAATCTAAGATAAGCTCCGCAGTTGTAGGAAGTCTTATTTATGTAATTCTTGGGAATGGACTCCTACTATCAGGTATTCCAGTAGAAGTAGTTCCTTTAGTAAAAGGAATAATATTCTTAGTAGTGGTATTTTTAAGTGTTTCAAAATCAAAAAAGGTATTGCCAAGATAAAGATCATTAAGCAACTGCTTTTATGATATAAAGAAAAATAATATAAATGGAGGAATAATTATGAGAAAAAAGATGGTAGCTTCACTATTTGTGGTATTAGTTTTAATGGTATCAATGTTTACTGGTTGTAGTAAAAGTAATGGTGATAGTACAAAAGATGGGAAAACAGGAAAGGCTGTAAAGATTGGAGTTATAAATTTTGACTATTCAACTTTATCAGGTTCAACACTTAAAGAATATTTAGAGTATCTTGAAAAGGATTCGGAGCTCAACGTGAAATTTATATTTAGCACAAGCCAAGCAAATGATCAAGAACATTTAGCAGCTGTAGATGCATTAATAACACAAGGTGTTGATGGAATTTTATCTTCGTTGGACTCTGGTCAAGAAGCAGTAGTTAAGGCCTGCAATGATGCAGAGGTGTATTATGCTAATTATAATACTGCATCAATACCTGATACTTTTAATAAGGTAAAGGAGAGCAAATACTTTATTGGGCAAGTTGCAGATGGAAAAGTTAATGCTTCAGAATTAGGAGAAATAGCAGCACAAGTTGTAATAGAAAACGGATTTAAGAATGTTGGAGTTACAAGTTTCCCACAAAAAATGATATTAGGACAAGGTAAAGCAGATCAAGCTTTCCGTAAAAAGATGAAAGAATTAGATCCGAATGGAACAGTTAAGATATACGATACACATGAACATTTCTTTGATGGATCAGGTATAGATACTTATATTAATACTAATGCTGAAATGGATGCTCTTTTAGGATTAGGTGCAGGTTTACAATTTGATTATCCTAAAATCGTAAGTGCTAATAAAAAAGGTAAAGTTAAATTATTAGCTATAGGAATGCAAACAGATAGTGCAACAACACAAGAGTTTAAAAATGGCGATATTGTTATGGGAACTATCTCTAATGTAGAAGCTATAGCAGCACCATTAGCAATTATGTTAGATGCTCTTAATGGTAATAAATATTCTGATTATACTGGAGCCTTACAATTAGATGGAACTACAATGGTTATTAAAAATTCAGAAGATGTTGATGACTTAACTAAATACACTTATTATGGCGAAGGTCAGCCACTTGTTACAAGTGAAGATTTAAAGAATCTAATGGTAACATTCAATGAAAAGGCAACACTTTCAAATTTAAAAGCTGAATTATTAAAAATGGATTTAAAGAATGCAGTAGAAAAAAATAAAAAATAGCATTTTAATGATATAAGGTGTATTCCTCCAAGATATTAAAAGTATTCTTGGAGGAAGCACTAAGATAATGAAAGAATAGAGGATATAATTATGGCAATTGATTTCAAAAGAATATTTAAAAATATACTGGGAACTGTAGCTCTGCCTATTGGTATGTTTATCATTTTCTTTATTCTAACTAGAAGTTTGGGGATTAATATTTATGGTAATAGAGATAGCTTTATATCAATAATGCAGAACACAATTTATTCAGTGTTTGTTGCATATGGGGTTAGTTTGACCTTTAAAAGCGGAATGATGGATTTTAGTATAGGTAGTGTAGTTATGTTAGCTTCAATTTTTGCTTATAACGTTACAGTAAAATTAGGTGGAAGTGCTTGGATGTTACTTGGTATGTGTATAATTTTTAGTATTATTCTTAGTACTATCATGGGAAGTTTGTATGTATTATTAAAACTCCCAATAGTTATGGTGTCTTTAGGTGTTACTATAATATATGAAGCAATGACAGGAGTAATATTTGGCGCAGAAGGTGCTAATGCATACTCTATTCAAAAATTTACTGTTTTTAGTAGAGAACCTTTAATGTATATCCTCCTAATAGGAGTAATGCTATTTTATTATGTATTTATAACACACACTAAAATAAGTTATAAATCTAGAGCCTTAGCATTCAATCAAATTACAGCAGTTAATATTGGAATAAAAGAAATACCTAATGTACTTATAAAGTATTTAGTATCAGGTGTATTATTAGGATTTGCGACTGTAATGTATGTAACTCAGACTAGAGTAGTTCCAGCTACTAGCTTTTCCTCAACCATGGTGATGTTTATGAACTTGTTTCCAGTAATAATTGGTTTATATCTTGGCAAGTTTTGTAATGACACTTTGGGAATATTTAGTGGAGCACTGACAGTTAGTTTATTTAATTATGGACTATCAGCTCTGGGATTAAATACGTCACTTGCAACAATATACTATGGATTATTTATGATACTATTCATAGGATATAGCACAAATGAAGAAAAAATTATTATGTGGATTAAAAATGTAAGAATCAGAGTAGCTAAAGAAAAGAGGGTGTAGAATGATTGACTTAGTTGGAAAGCCGTTTTATTTATCAGAAGAAGATATAAGTTGGGTCATAAAAACAAAATCAGAGATGAGTATAGATGAAAAAATAGGTCAACTATTTTGTCCTATAGGAATGAGTAATGAACTTAGTTACCTTGATGAGAATTTACTGAAGTATAACATTGGAGGTATATTATATCGTAATGGTATTGCAGAAGAAATGCAGGAAACCCATAGATATCTACAACAAAAAAGTAAAATTCCTATGTTTATTGCTGCTAACTTAGAAGCTGGTGGAGATGGTATAGCTATTGATGGAACAAGCTTTGGTAAGCAAATGCAAGTAGCTGCAACAGGAGATAGTAAGCATGCATATAGACTTGGTATAGTTAGTTGTAGTGAAGGAGCAGCAGTTGGATGTAATTGGACATTTGCGCCAGTTGTAGATATAGATATGAATTTTAGAAATCCTATAACCAATATACGTACCTATGGAAGTAATAAGTACACAGTAATAGACATGAGCAAAGAATACATGAAAGCAGCTAAGGAATGTGATGTAGCAGTGTCAATAAAACATTTCCCCGGTGATGGAGTTGATGAGGTTGATCAACATTTACTTACTTCAGTTAACTCACTTTCTTGTGAGGAATGGGATAAAACTTATGGTGTGGTATATGAAGAGCTTATTGATGAAGGCGCCTTAACAGTTATGATTGGACATATTGCTATGCCTGCATATCAAAGATACTTCAATCCGAACTTTCAAGATAAGATAATGCCAGCTACTTTATCTAAAGAGATAACTAATGACTTACTTCGTAAAAAATTAGGTTTTAATGGACTTATAGTGACAGATGCTACTCCAATGGTTGGATTTACAGCTGCAATGGAGAGAAAGAAAGCTGTTCCTTATTCCATAGCCTGTGGTTGTGATATTTTTCTATTCAATAAGGATTTAAAAGAAGATTATATATTTATGAAAAAAGGTTATGAAGAAGGAATAATAAGTGATGAAAGACTAGATGAAGCTATAACCCGTATACTTGCTACAAAAGCAGCTCTGAAGTTGCATAAAAAACAAAAAAATAATTGTCTTGTGCCTGACAAAAAATCTTTAGCTATTATTGGTTGTGAAAAACATAAAACTTGGGCTTATGAATGTGCAGATGAGGCAGCAACTTTGATTAAAGATACACAAGAATTATTACCTATATCACCTAAAAAGCATAAGAGGGTTCTACTTGAAATTCTAGGTGATTTTCCATCAAATGAAAGAGTGGAGGGAAAGATCACAGAGCTATTAACAAAAGAAGGGTTTGAAATAATTCCTTATAAAAAAGAAGATTTTACAATGCCTATTGATAACGTATCTGATATTAAAAGAAAATATGATTTAGTATTATATATTGCTAATATTGAAAATGCTAGCAATAAGACTGCATCTAGAATAAATTGGTATACATTTTTTGGGTTAGGTAATAATTTACCTTGGTTTGTAGAGGAGGTTCCTACTCTATTTGTTAGTGTGGGCAATCCATATCATTTATTAGATGTTCCAATGATAAAGACATTTGTTAACTGTTATTCTAATCATAATATCATGCTTGAAACAGTTGTAGAAAAGTTACTTGGAAGAAGTGCTTGGAAAGGTACAAGTCCTGTGGATTCATTTTGTGGCAAAGAGTATTTGAAATATTAAGTTGTAGAAACAGATTGGAAAGGAATCAAAGTATGAGGTATAAAGGAGTAATTTTTGATTTAGATGGCGTCATATGCCACACAGATAAATATCATTATTATGCGTGGAAGGAATTGGCAGATAGTCTTGGTATTTATTTTGACGAAATAATTAATAATAGATTTCGCGGCGTAAGTAGAGAAAAGTGTATGGAAATACTTTTAGAAGGGTATAACAATACTATTTCAGATACTGAGAAAACTATGTTAGCTGAGAAAAAAAATGATTTATATAGAGAACTATTAAAGAATTTATCATCAAAAGATTTAGATTTCGATATAAAAGAAACATTAGATAAATTAAAAGAAAAGGGAATTTCATTAGCAATTGGTTCGTCTAGTAAAAATACAATGTTTATATTAGGTCAATTAGGAATCAAGGATTACTTTAATGCGGTAAGTGATGGGAATAACATATCAAAATCAAAACCAAATCCAGAAGTCTTTTTGAAAGCAGCTGCATTTATGGGATTATCGCCAAAGGAATGTCTTGTTGTAGAGGATGCAAAAGCAGGAATTGAGGCAGCTAATAGAGGAGGATTTGATTCTGCTGGAATTGGAGAGGCAGCCCTTCATGAAAGTATTACCTATCCGATTAATAAATTTAAAGATATATTGAATATTATTTAAATTGAAGAGGAGCTGTTGGGTATTGTACAAGAGTTCCTTTCTAATTTCAAAATTTTTATTTGTTTTTAAACAAACCATGAGGGAGAGATTCTATGAAAATAGATAAAGTTAAAATAAACGGTATTAGAAATCCAATTGGATTTTATTATGATAAAGTAAAATGTTCATGGGTAGTAGAGGATTTTAAGGATACTATCCAAATTGCAGCAAAAATTGAAGTTAGTAAAGATAAAAATTTCATAAATATTATATATAGTAAGGAAGGTAAGAATCTATCATCAATCGGTGAAGAAATAGAGATAAATTTAGAACCAAGAACCAGATATTTCTTTCGTATAACTGTAGAAGGAAATAATGGAGAAACTGCAACAAGTGATGTATGCTATTTTGAAACTGGAAAAATCGGTGAATACTGGGCAGCAGATTGGATAGGACCTATAAAAGAACATAAATTCCACCCTATAATATTTAAAAATTTTGAGATAAATAACAAGGTTAAACGTGCGAATCTGTATATATGTGGACTCGGTCTTTATGAAGCTTATTTAAATGGAAACAAGATTGGAAATGAATATTTAACTCCATTTTTTAATGACTACTTTACGGAACTACAATATCAAACTTATGATATTACTAATATGATTAGTGAAAATAATATAATTGAAATTAGTCTTGGAAATGGTTGGTATAAGGGACGATTTGGGTTAGATAATTTGAATAACAATTTTGGAGATTGTTTTGCTGCAATAGCAGAACTACACTTTGAATATGAGGATGGAAGTAGTAAAGTTATAGCTACTGACTTAGATTGGAGTTATAAGGGATCTGATATCGAGGATAGTGGAATTTATGATGGAGAAGTTCTAAATCGTTTATTATGGATGGATAAAGAAAATACAGTTTTTAAGGTTGAAAAGATTAATTTAAGTAAAAGTAAATTAGTTGAAAGATTTAGTATACCAGTTATTGAGAAAGAGAGTATAAAACCAAAAGAAATTATACATACACCATCAGGAGAAACAGTAATAGACATGGGGCAAAACTTTGCAGGATATGTGGAGTTTATATCAGAATTACCTTACGGAACAAAAATTACTTTAGAATTCGGAGAAGTTCTTCAGAATGGTAATTTTTATAATGAAAATTATCGTACAGCTAAAGCACAATTTACTTATATATCAAAAGGAGAACTAGAAAAAGTAAGACCACATTTCACTTATTTTGGTTTTAGATATGTAAAAATAACTGGTTGGATTGGAGAAGTATCTTTAGAGACTTTTGTTGGTAGTGTAATTTATTCTGACTTAGATAGGACTGGTTTTATAGAAACTTCTAATAAGAAAATTAATAGGCTTTTCCAAAATAGTATATGGAGTCAAAAATCTAATTTTGTTGATATGCCAACAGATTGCCCTCAAAGAGATGAAAGGCTTGGTTGGACTGGTGATGCTCAAGTATTTGCACCTACAGCAAGCTATAATATGGATACAAGAGCTTTTTATGATAAATTTTTACATGATTTACGTAATGAACAAATGAAGTTAAATGGTGGTATACCTAATTACATTCCTAATCTGGGAGCATTAGGTGGTGCTTGCAGCGTATGGGGAGATGCGGCAACATTTATCCCAAAGGTATTGTTAGAATACTATGGAGATCAAGATGCAATAAGAAGGTATTATCCATTGATGAAAGACTGGGTAGATTATGTGACTCAAATAGATAAGGGAAATGGAGAACATAATTTATATGATACAGGTATTCATTTTGGTGATTGGCTGGCTTTAGATGGTATTACACCACAGAGTTTTAAAGGTGGAACGGATGATTACTTTATAGCTTCTGTATACTACTATGAGTCAAGTAATATCCTATCTAAGATGGCTGAAACGCTTAATAATGAGGAAGATACAAATAAGTATAGACAGTTAGCGAATAAAATCAAGAAAGCAATATTAAATGAATATTTCTCACCTACAGGTCGTTTGACTATTGATACGCAAGCTGCTTACATCATAGCATTAAAGTTTGGAATATATATAGATAAAGAAAAACTTGTAAATGGATTTAAGTTAAGATTAGAAAAAGATTGCTACAAAATTAAGTGTGGATTTGTTGGAGCACCTCTTTTATGTAGTGTACTTTGTGAAAATGGTATGGAGAATCTAGCATACTATTTCTTATTTCATGAAGGTTTTCCGAGTTGGTTATACTGCGTGAATTTAGGAGCAACTACTATTTGGGAACGTTGGAATTCATTACTTGAGGATGGAACAGTAAGTGGAACTGGAATGAATTCCTTCAATCACTATGCATATGGTGCAGTTGTAGAATTTATGTATAAACATATTGCAGGTATACAGCCTTTAGAGAACGGATTTAAAAAAGTTAAATTTGAACCTAAGTTAAATATTAAACTTCACTATATGAATTGCACATATGAATCTGTTGGTGGGAGATATGTATCAAATTGGAGGATAAATAAAGATGGCACTATAGAAATGCATTTTGAAGTTCCATTCAACTGTACTGCTATTGCGATATTACCAGAATATGATGGAGATATAATAGAGCTTGGTGGCGGAGTATATGATATAAGCTATAAACCTATTAAAGATTATAGAAAAATATTTAATGCTGAAAGCAGGCTAGAAGAACTTGCATTAGATGAACAAGCGATGAAAATAGTGAATGAGAAATTACCTTTGGCATCTTTAATGATAAAAAGTAAAGATAAAGAAAGCTTATCTAAATCATTACAACAATTATTTTATATGGAGTTTATGGGATTTAAATCTAAGGAGGTTCAGGATACTATTGAAGCATTGATGAAGATAGAGGTATATTAAAAGAATTCTTATCTTAGGAGCTGAGTACAATGAAAAAAAAGAAAAATTTTTACTCAAAAATAATATTAAAGCTAAATACAAGACTAAAATTTAACTTGTTAGTAGTTATATTAGCGATAAGTATCTTTTCCTTTGTGATACAAACTAATATTAAAGTTGAAGAAATATATACTAAGTCCATTACTACAGTATTTTTAGGAATATCAATTATATCATTAGTATGTATATTTATAATTTATAATACAACCATGAAATCTTTAAGTGAGGTTATAAATAGCGCAAAAGATATGGCGGAGGGGAAATTAAATAAAAACGATATTATTATTTGGAACAACAGAGATATAAGAATACTTGCACAATCATTTAATAAAATGAAAGCTAATCTTTTATTATTTTCTGATAATACAAAAATAAATGTACTTACTTTATTTAAATCTACTGAAAATGTTTCCAAAAGTATGGATTCATCTTACTTAGGAAATGAAAATGTTTATAGAAAAATACAAGAAATTTCCTCTACATCAAAAAAACAATTGAATCAGATAGAGGGAACTAACTCCAAAATTCACAATATTTACGAGAGTATTAACAATATATCTAAACAATTAAAAGAGCTAGAAAAAATGGCAGTTGATACAAGTATCGTATCAACTGCTGGAAAAGAAGATCTTGCAGCCTATGATGAAAGTTTAAAACTTATTTTTACTAGTATAAAAGATACTCAGGAATTTATTTTAAAATTAAATTTAAGCGCTGCTGAAATATCTGATATGGTTGTTTTTATAGTAGGTCTAAGTGAACAGTTAAAGTTATTATCTTTAAATGCTTCCATAGAAGCAGCAAGAGCAGGGGAAGCAGGAAAGGGTTTTTCAGTTGTAGCAAACGAAATTACCAAAATGGCTCAAGCAACTAAGGAGAGCATAGGAAGAATTAATGGGATTTTAGAAAATGTACTAGGTAATAGTAAAAATGTTGATGGAAGTATTAAGAGAAGTATAGAAAACTTTGAAAAAGGAAATGAAATATTTCTGAGAATGAAAAATGTTTTTGATGAAATTAAGGAAAAAAATATTTTAGTATTAAATGAAATTAACAGAACAGTTAATGAAGCAGTAATAATTGATGAATCAGCAAAAGAAACTTCAGACTTAAGTAAAAAAGTATTTGATTCATCAATAGGAATATCACATGATACTGAGGAAATATCGGATATTATACAGCAGGAATTATCCGAATTTCAAGAGATTAATTCTAATGTTGCATCATTACAAGGATTATTAAATAAGATAGAAAATATACTTAAATATTTTGATTTTGATATAAAACCTATTAAGAAAAATGTTAATAAGACTATTAATATTGCAGTAGTTAGTATAAATCCGAATTTTGGGCATATATGGAGCCTCATGTATAGCGGAGTACTGTATGCACAAAAAAATTTATCTAATAGCAATGCAAATATTGATTTTATAGAAATACCTCAAGAAAAGCTATCTCCTCAAGCTTTTCCCAAGTTTTTAGAGGAAGTTGCAGGAAAAGGATATGATGGAATCTCATTACTTGGATTTTTTCAAGAAGCATCACAAGTTGTTAATAAGGAAATTGATAAAGGAACTGCTTTTATGACATTTAATAGTGATATAAACTGTAAAAGACTGGCGTTTATTGGGCAAGATGCATATAAATCAGGTATTGTTGCAGCAGAAGCTATGGAAAATTACATAAACGGCAAAGGAAATGTGTTAATAGTATCCACTAATATGGTAATCGGAGAAATTGAAAGAAGAACAAGTGGATTTATTGATACTATATCAAAAAATAAAAATATAAATATTGAAAAAATGATAATTCAAAATCCATTTGATAGTAATAAAGTAGAAAGAGAATTAGAAGATTATATTAACAAACATAATTATTACGATGGAATTCTTTTAGTTTCTATAGGACAAGCTGAGTTAGTAAAAGTTTTAGAATTAAAAGGAATGGCAAAAAAGATAAAGGTAATTGTGTATGATACTACAGAGGAAGTGGTTAAAAACATCAGAAAAGGTTCATTAACTTGCGCAATTGGACAAGACCCATTTAGACAAGGCTATGACCCGGTAATTTATCTATATAATTATTTAGTAGCAGGTGAAAAACCACCCTATGATAAAATAAGAACAAGAATAGAAATTTTTGACAAAGAAAGTGTTGAGAATTTAGCTATTTAAGACAATTTTAGAGTGAAACTTAAAAGAGAATAAATAAAAAGGGTAGTAGTAAATCCGCTTTGAGATAGTACTACCTTTTATTTTGTTTAATAACAAATTTAAAGCATAAGTTCAATTAGATGACAATAAAAACATTTATCATTGACAAGATATAAAATAAGCAGGACACTAATAATAAGGTTTACACGGCGGGATTTATGGAGGAATTATGAAGCTTTTAAATCAAAATATAATTAAAGAGCAGCAAATTAAATCACTGTATACGATAAAAGAACTACTAGAGAAAGCTCAAAATGAAAATAATAAAAAATTAATTAACAAGTTAAATGAAATTTTAAGTACAGTATATTCAGTTGATAATTTGAAAGTAATAGCTGATTGTTCAGATGATAGTATTCATATAGTTGATGCAAATGGGTTTGTTATGTATCTTAACTCTGCATTTAGTAGATTAACTGGATATACAGAAGAGATTATTGGCAAAAGTATTGATGAATTAGTGCATGAGGGGTATGTAGCAGATATTGCACGAGAGGCTTTAAGAACCAATAAATCTGTCAGAGTAGCTAGAGAGCATAGTATTAATAAAATAACTGTAGCTACGACTGCTAGTCCTGTATATGGAGAGGATGGCACTAAGTTAGGGGTAGTAATTATTAGTAGAGATATAACTGAGGTAATAAATCTAAAAAAACAGTTGAATAAATCTAAGATATATTTGAAGTCTTTATCGGAAGAAAAAATTAAAAGAGAGAATGGGTTTGTTGATTTTATAAAAAATAAAAATAATAAATCTATGATAGGTGTGAGTAAAGAAACAGATAACATAAGAGAGTTAATAAATAGAATTGCTTCGCTTGATGCTACAGTATTAATAACAGGAGAAACAGGTACAGGAAAAGAAGTTGTGGCTAAGGAAATATATATGAATAGTAATAGAGTTGACAAGCCTTATATAAAGGTAAACTGTTCTGCCATCCCTGCAAATCTTATAGAATCTGAACTTTTTGGATATGAGAAAGGATCTTTTACAGGGGCTAATACATCAGGAAAAGCAGGATTATTTGAACTTGCAAATAAAGGAACAATTTTATTGGATGAAATAGGAGACATGCCTTTAGAACTGCAATCTAAACTACTGAGAGTTATACAACAAAAAGAAGTTACTAGAATTGGAGGACTCAAACCTATAGAATTGGACATTAGAATCATTGCATCCACAAATGGTAATCTTTATGAGCTTGCATGTTTAGGTAAGTTCAGAATGGATTTATACTATCGTTTAAATATATTTCCTATTAATATTCCACCATTGAGGGAAAGAAGAGAAGATATAAAAGTACTAGCGGAGTATTTTTTGAACATCTTTAATAATAAGTATGATAAAAGTATTAAAATTGAGGAAAGTGCATATGAACCACTAAATAACTATAAATGGATTGGAAACATAAGAGAATTACAAAATATAGTAGAACGTATAGTATTGATATCTGATAAGGATAATATAGTCTCTAAAAAAACAATAATCTCAATTCTTGGAGTAGAGAATATAGAGCAAAATATAAAGAAAGATATGGGGTTAAAAGAAAAGGTTGAGGAACTAGAAAAATTAGAATTGATAAAAGCCTTTAAAATAGGTAAAACAACTAGAAAAGTTGCAGAGCTGTTAAAAATTAATCAATCTAATGTAGTTAGAAAAGCAAAAAAATATGGATTAGATCTTTATGATGCTTAAGAGCATCTAGACTAATTCAGAAATGTATAGAAGGTTAGAGAACATTACTATGCCATAACAGTAAGTAAAATAGAGAAAGGTAAACCCCTATAGATGCAAAAAAGCATCTATAGGGGTTTGTTTTTAATGCAAAAATGTTGATTTTGCTAATGTTAAAATATTGGCATGATAGTTGCTTAATAATATATTGAAAACAATATCAGAATTTTTGTTTAAGAGAGGAGTTTTACGATGAAACATGTAAATGTTGATTTAGTAGTAATGGGAAGTGGTCTTGCAGGCCTAGCTGCAGCCGTAACTGCTGCAGAAAAAGGAGTTAAGGTTGCAGTATTTGAAAAAAGACCATTTCAAGGAGGTGGAGTATCAAACACACCTATGTGTACTATGGCAGTAAAGAATGATAAAGAATATATTGATAAGGCTTTTAATGTTCACATGAACTATACAAATTGGAATGCAGACCCAGCTGTTGCTCACACATGGATTAGAAATTCAGCACGTATTCCTGAATATATAAGAGGTCTAGGTTTAGATTTTCAAGCAGTGGCACCTACCCCACTAGAAGAAATAGGTGAAAAACGTGGATATGGCGGCGGTTTTCCAAATGGATATCATATTGGAGATTATTACTTCTTTAAAGCTAGAGGAAGAGGTCATGGGGCAGCATTAATTTGCAAAAAGGCTACCGATAAATTTATAGAACTTGGTGGAGAGATATATTTTAATAGTCCAATAAAAAAGATAATAAAAGAAGGGGATAAGGTTACAGGAGCAATTGCTATAGATAAAGATGGTAATGAAATTAAAATATCAACAAAAGCGCTAATTGTTGCATCAGGTGGCTTTAGTGACAATTCTGAATTCATAAAGGAGTATACTGGGCATATATACACAAATAATAATTGTGATGATGGTGGTAATGTATTATTTAACACATTCCCTAATGCTCAAATGACAGGTGATGGTCAGGCTGCTGTATGGGCGATTGGTGGTGCAAAGGGGTCTATGGGTATAAATGGACATAATCTTGTACCTGGACCAGGTATAATTGGAAACGTACCATGGGTAGTTTTCAATGAAACTAGAACTATTCAAGAACAACCTTATCTTTGGGTAAATCAATTAGGAAAACGTTTCATAAATGAAGAAATGTCAAATGATCATATGACTATGGGTACAGCTATTGCTAATCAAAAAGATAAATGTGGATACATTGTGTTTGATGAAGAAACAGTACAACATATGGAAAAAGAAGGTCTAGAGTATATATATATGATATTCCCAGCAGAAAAACTTAACAATGTACGTGCTCAATTTGAAGAACTGATTAATATAAAAGGAAATAAACATATATTCCTTGCAGATACTATTGAAGAATTATGTGAAAAAACAGGTATAGACTGTGAAAATATGAAGGATACAGTGGATAATTATAATAAGTACTGTGATGAAAAGCATGATGATGAGTTTGGTAAAAATCCAGTTTTTCTACGTCCTGTTAGAGAGAAGAAGTTCTATGCTATGCGTGTATTCAAAGGTGGATATCAAGCAATGGGTGGAATAAAAATAAATGGTAAATGTGAAGTTCTAGATGAAGATTTTAGAGTTATTAAAGGCTTGTATTCAGCTGGAGACTGCGCTGCTGGCGAAGTGTTTGGAAATCCACCAATTGGAGGCATTGGAATGAGTAGCATAAGTTTTGGACAAGGTTTTGCTTCAGCAGATGAAGCTTGCAAGTATATTAAAGGTTAATGGAGGAATATAATATGAAGGTTACAATTAAAGATTATTGTATAAGATGTGGGCTATGTGAAGATTTATATCCAGAATTATTCACATTTAATCATAAAGATGACAGAATAGATGTAAAATACGAAGAAGTTCCAGAAGAATTGAAGGAAAAAGCTAAAGGAGCAGCAATAGATTGTGCTGTAACTGCAATATTCTTAAAGTAAATGGAGGATGAACATGGTAGTAAGAGCGGAATTGGAAGAATCAGAAAGAACGTATAGATATGCTAAATATTACGATTTGGATATGACATCAATTCCAAATGAGAAGTTGGAAGTACTTTCTAAAGGACCAATAGATTCAAGTAAAGCATTAAAGATTCAAGATAGAAATGCCTTGTTTAATACTGGTTATCTTGACTGCGAAATAGGATTTTGTAATATGGAAGATGGAACAGGTTTTTTAGCAAATCGTACATTTATGCCAGGAGTTACAACTGAAATGTTTGAATGGTGGTTTGCTTGGCATCCCTTAGAAGATTTAAGATATAGAATATGGGACCCGGAAGATCATTTCTATGCAAGGACACAAAATAGAGAAAAAAATCTAAATGCTTCACTTCCTATGAGAGAAAGAACTTGGGGGATAAAGCATCGTGTTTTAGAAGATATTGGAGCAGGACCAGATGAGATAATTCTTGAATTTGAGGCACCAGATACTTTGGGATATGATATAAGCAAAATTGGAAGTAAATATTGTGGAACTATGATGTGTGCTAATGGACATGGACCAACTGTGGGAAAAGGTCCGGTTGCTGTTATGACGCATATGACAAGGGACGTTGAAGGCGGAATTGAGTTAAGAAGTCGTTTTTGGATTGGTTATCAAATCATAAATGGACAACCGGTTAAAGTAATTCCAGATGGAGTAAGATTACCAATTGAGGTGACTAAAGGTCTATTCGCTCATAATTTAAAAGAGTTTACTCATTTAGCTGAAATACTTCCGAAGATATACTCCGAGGAAAAAGATAACTTCTAAGATAATATAACAATATGTAATAATTATTTTAAGCATATATAGTTAGCTATGTATGCTTTTTTTCTTACAAATCTGCTAGTGAGCTAATGTAAGGATTATATAGGAAAGAAGCTAAAAGAAATTTAATGAAGCCATGAGATTTCTACAGGTAATAAGTGCGGAGGAATCTAATGAGAGCCTCTACAGAGCATAAGTGTAGAGTGTGTAAATGTGTAAAAACACAGAAACAGCGAAGCAGTAGAACATAGGAATGTTGGAACATAGGAACAGTGGAGCAGTGAAACATTGGGATGATGGAACAAGGAACTTTATTTAGAAGAAAGATTCAAAAATATAGACGTTAATAGTTCTCTTAGTAAAGAGAATTTAAATATAAATAGTAACAATAATTAGAAGTAAACAATTTATTCAGAGGAGAATATGTGTTATTGTTGAATATATAATATAGAACATTATGTGAGCGGTTTATATAAAGTTAGGTGGAGATTAGTTGTGAATGAGAGAGAGTTAATAGGAATTAATAATGAGATTGATAAAATAACGGAGGATGGTATAGATTTCAGACAAGAAGAATTAGGTATTACCCAAATATTAGATGAAATATCTGAGGGTATATATTTAGCTGATAAAAATGGTATTGTTACTTCTGTTAATAAGAATTATACAAAGATAACAGGAATAGAACCTGATGAAGTAATTGGCAGATATATGCAAGAGGTCCTAAATGAAAGATATTTAAGCGATGAGTACGTAATATTAAATAATGAAGATTTACAGGATAAAGAAATTAAAGATAATAGAGAAGAGAATGAATCTTATGTAACTGAAAAGCCTCTTGCAATATGTAAAATGGTATTAGAACAAAAAAAAGAGATTTCTATAATAGGGACTCTTGTTAGAAAGAATGATAGAAAGATAGTCCATTTTAAAGGAAAACCATACTTTAATAATTTTGGAGAAGTAAATTATGTGTTAGTAGTCATAAGAGAAATGGAGGATTTTATTAATTTAAAGAAGAAACTGCAAGATATAGAGAGAAAAAGTAAGAGATATCTTGATGAATTAATATATCTAAGAAATAATCAAAAAGAAGATAATATGATAGCAAAAGATGCTTCTATGAAAAGAATTATCCAATTAATTAATAGTGTGGCAAAGACAGATGCAACTATACTTATTACTGGAGAAACAGGAGTTGGAAAGGAAGTTATTGCAACAGAGATTTATAAAAAAAGTAATAGAAGCAATAAAGCATATATAAAAATTAACTGTGCTGCTATTCCAGAAAGTCTACTTGAATCAGAAATGTTTGGATACGAAAAAGGGGCTTTTACAGGTGCTATAAAAAAAGAAAAGTTAGGGTATTTTGAATTAGCACAGAAAGGAACTTTACTATTAGATGAAATAGGGGAAATGCCAATGAAGCTACAATCAAAACTTTTAAGAGTGCTTCAAGAAAAAGAGATTACAAGAATTGGAGGAACAAAACCTATTAATCTGGATGTCAGGATAATTGCAGCAACTAATCAAAATCTGGAACAACAAATTAAAAATGGAACATTTAGAGAAGATGTATATTATAGATTAAATGTAATACCTATTGAAATTCCTCCGCTTCGTGAAAGAAAAGATGATATAAGCATATTGGCAGATACTTTTCTTAATAAGTTTAATTTGAAATATAATAAAAATAAAAAAATAGAGGCAAGTGTATTAGAAGTTTTAGAAGAATATAATTGGCCTGGAAATGTTAGAGAGTTAGAAAATTTATTAGAACGTCTTGTGATATATGGTGACGATGAGATAATTAATAAAGAAAATATCAATAATATACTCAGAAAAAATGAGTTTTCACAATATTTAGTTGAAAGAGAAGAAATTACTCTTAAGGAAGCAGTAGATTTATTAGAAAAAGATATTATAGAAAAAACACTAAAAAAATATAGAAGTTCTCGTAAGGCAGCAAAAGTATTAGGAGTAACTCAACCTACTGTTTTAAGAAAAGCAAAATCATTAGGAATTAAAGATTGGTGAAACAAAAATGTTTCTATATGATAAATTTTTGTTTCACATCTCTAAAATGATATATAGATAATTTGGATATGGAATAGATTAATATTATGGTAAAAAAATAGAAGAATCGCTAATTAAATTTAAATTTAGTTAGCGATTATTTTCATTTTTAATATTTTTTAATTTGAACATCGATACATTTTTGAATCAAATAGTGGTTTAACACATTAAAGAAAATTATGATAACAATTACACGAATAGAGTAAATTAGTCTATTTAATGTGAAATAATTAACATATAAATTATTGGCATAGAAATTGCTTTTATAATAGCTGTACAAGTAATGTTAAAAGTTGAGGAGGAGATTAATATTATGGAACAAAAAAAGTCAGTAAAAGTGCCTATTAAAGAAGAAGATAAGTCAAAAAGTTATTTTAAGTACTATGATCTTGAAATGACTGAGGCTCAGAAGGAAAAGTATGATTTAGTAATGAGAGGCGCTATAAATCCAAAAGATGCGTTAAGAATACAGGATAGAAATGATTTATTCGAACCAGGATATTTAGATTGTGAGATCGGTTATTGTGTAATGGAAGATGGGACAGGTTATGTATCTAACTTAACTACAATGCCAGGAGTTACAACAGAGATGTTTGATTGGTGGTTTGCATGGCATGGCCTTGATAATCTTAGATACACAATCTGGAACCCAGAGGATCACTATAAAGCTGAAACTCAGCAAAGAAGAAAGGCTAAAGATAACGATTTATCATATAAAGAACGTTATTGGGATACAACTCATTATGTACTTGAGGATACAGGGATGGGGCCAGAAGATATAATTATAAATTTTAAAAATCCAGGAGATTTGGGTTTTGATATAAGTAAAATAGGTACAGAAGCATGTGGAACTATTGTATGTGCAAAAGCTTTTGGAAAAGGACAACCACCATTTACGCCAGCCCCAACAATTATGACACACTTTATAAGAGAAATTGAAGGTGGAGTTGAACTTAGAACAAGATTTTGGATGGGGTGGACATTAGTTAACGGAAAGGAAGTAAAGGCACTTCCAGATGGAATAAGAATGCCAGAGATGGGACCTAAGAGCTTATTACTTCATAACATAAAAGAATTTACACATTTAGCTGAGATACTTCCTAAAATTTTTGAGGAAGAAAAAGATAACTTTTAATGTTTCTTTAATGGAGGATGTAAATATGAATATGAATAATAAAATAGAATTTGATAAAGAGAAATGTATAGGCTGTAAAATGTGCTACAAGTCATGTTTTATAGATGTAATTAGATGGAATGAGGAAGAGAAAAAACCTGTTTTTAAATACGTAGAGGATTGTGTGCACTGTAATTATTGTGAAGTTGTATGTGTAAAAAATTGTATAAAAGTAATACCTGATTTTAAAGGTGAGTTATTACATCAAAGTTTTGATATGTACAAATAATTTTAAGTAGGTAAAAGGAGAATAGAAATGAATAATAAAAATTATGCTGAGCAGGTATTGTTTACAGATGTTCTTGTTATAGGGGGCGGTATAGCAGGTCTTGCGGCTGCTATTACAGCTAAAGAAACCAATAGTGATACGGATGTTTTAATAGTTGAAAAACAAACTTGTGGATATAGTGGAAAAGCCAATAGAGGTGGTGGAGTATTACAATACTTTGATTTTGATAAAGTTAAACCAATAGAATTTGTAGCATACCATGCAAATGCAGTAGGGTGTTTCCTAGGAAATCAACCACAAATGCTTAAATATGTTAGTATGAATCACCAAATGCTAGACAAACTAAAGGACTGGGGAGTAAAGGTACCTTATAATGAAGATGGAACATTAAGGGTATTTCCAACTGGTCCTATGACTGGAATGATAGGAGTAGACCTTGACATAACGGTTAAGGTACGTAGAACCGCTGAGAAAAAGGGTGTTAAAATTATAGACAAAGTAACTATATCAGATTTATTAACAAATGAAGGGGAAATAGTAGGAGCCACTGGATATAGCCTATTGGATGGAACTTTTTACGTTATTAAAGCCAAGTCTGTAATATTAGCTACAGGAAGTCAAAATTATAGAGTTATAAATATGTGGGCTAATGGACGTGGTGATGGTATAGCTGCAGCTTATCGTGCAGGAGCAGAAATGAGAAACGCTGAGTTTGGAAATTTTGCACAACTATTTAAAGTAAAGAGTCACCATGAGCTAGTATTTAATGAAAATGTTTTATATAATTCATTAGATGAAAATGTTACAAAGAATTTTAGATGGTTCCCAGAAGCAGATGTTAATTCAAAAGCTATAGCTGAATGGTATAACCAAATGGCATCAGGTAGAGGGCCTATATATATGCGTCCAGAAGAATGTCCATTAACTCAAGGGGATGAAGTTATGTTCACAACTAATGAGATGTGGAATAGACCTTATGGACTTAAATTATGGAGAACAATATATGAAAAATGTCATAGTGTAGATGTAGATAATGAGGTTGCACCAGGATTTTTGGGCGAGCAGTCACCAGTTAAGGTTAATAATGATATGGAAACAACTATTTCAAGATTATTTGCAATAGGTGATGTTAGTTTTGGTGGTTCAGCAGTAGCTGGAGCAGTTCCGGCTCCTCCAGGAAGAAATAGAGGTTCGGGAATCTTAAATGCTGTATTTGCAGGAATAGTTGCAGGAGAAAAGTCTGTAGGATATGCTCAAAAACTAGAGTATGTAAAAGAAGTTGGTGGTCAAATAAAAGATTGTAAGGAGAGGGCTTTTGCTCCACTTTATAGAGAAGGTGGTGTTACAGCAAAAGAAATAATTCAAGATGTTCAAGCTATAATAGCTCCTGTAGAGAACAGCATATACATCAGTGAACATAGATTAAATGTAGCTTTAAGGAAGTTAGAAAAGGTAAAAGAAAAGTTAGTCAAATTAAAAGCAGATGATTATCATGGTTTATTGTCTTGTCACGAAGCTGAAGCTATGGTACTTTCAGCGGAAATGTTCTTTAAGGCAGCGTCATTAAGAAAAGAGTCAAGAGGATGGTTTTTAAGAGAGGACTTTCCAAATACAGATAATGAGAATTGGTTAAAGTGGATAGTAGTGAAAAATGTAGATGGAGAAATGACTTTAGGTACTGAAGATGTCCCTATTAATCAATACCCAATAAGACCAAGAAACTAAGAGATAAGAGGTGTAAAAGCCTCTTTTATTCTATATATTAAATAATTCTCGCCATTTAAGATAAGCTTCTTAAAAATATTAAAAAGAATTCGAAATAATACTCCTAATGAAAACGTAGTCAAATCAATGATATAATATCAACTGGAAAATATTTTACTAAGGAGGGGTTTTATATGGAGAAAATTTTTGAATCTCTAATTAATTCTACGCCAATTATAAGCGAAATGTTTGGAGGGAATGCAGCCATTATGGTTTGCGATAAAAATGAATGCCTACATGCTTTAGATGGTAAGAATGTGAAAGCACCATTGAAAACTGGTGAAAAGATTGATCAGGGAATTCAGGATAAGACAGGTATTAGTGAGACTGTTTATAGAAAAAAGAAAACATTAACTAATGTTTATACAAAAGAAAAACATGGTATAGATTTAAAAGCTACTGCAATTCCGGCTTTTAATGAGAAGGGAGAAGTAGTTGGATACATAGGCTTAAATACAAGTACTGAAGAATTTGCGGCGATTAAATTCTCCACAGAAGAGTTGAAAAATTCACTTCAAGAAACTAATTTAACCGTATCAGAAATTGCTAATAGTGCTGTGAGATTATCTGAAAATTTGAATTATATGATAGATAATACAAGAGAAACAGAGAAATTAATAAACGAAAGCACTGAGGCGGTCACGTTGATTGAAAGCATAGCAAAACAATCCAATCTACTTGGGCTTAATGCTGCAATAGAGTCATCAAGAGCAGGAGAGCATGGAAAAGGATTCTCAGTAGTAGCTGGTGAAATGAGGAAGCTAGCGTTGAATAGCGGTGAGTCATCCAAAAAGATTTCATATGCACTTGCTGAGATGAGCAATAGTATGAAGCTAATAATAGAAGCAATAAACGGGTTAGGTAAAATATCAACAAATCAAGCTGCTTCATTAGAAGAGTTAGCTGCCACTATGGAACAAATTACCAGAAATTCAGAAGTGTTGGTCGATTATATAAAAACAAAATAGATGTACATAAAGTTTATTTTTTTTATATAGAATACTTCAGGAGATGTATATTTTAGTATGAAAAGTGTACTGAGTTAGTTATAAATGCTAATTTGGTATGCTTTTTACTTTTAGTAAAAAATTTTCATACTTACCTAATCAAGGGTAAAGAACTTAGGCTATATAATAGTTTTTTATTAAGGTAAAGTAATAACAGAAGAAAGGCCACATCATATATTGTGTTAATACACAAACGTATCAGTATAGATAAATCTATGTATCGGACTAAAGTAAGCATAAATGCTAAAAGAAACTCTTGATTAAATTCAAATTAATATTACTACTTGGTAATAAAACATAAAACTATTAATTGTTTTAATTTAAGGAGAAGAGTGACAACGTAGTAATATGGCGGGTTTATACAACCCAATAATAATAAATGTAAACAAAAATGAATTTGGCATGATATTTGCTTTATATAAATATATGAAATGAAATTTATGGATTTAGTTTAAGAGAGGAGAGTTAAATATTATGAACATGGATTTAGAAAAGGATTTATATTTAAAAATAGAAGAGATCTTAGAGAAGTATGAAAATAATAAAAACAACATACTAGGAATTTTACTAGAGGTGCAAGCAATTGCTCCGCAGCAGTATATTTCTGCTGATATTGCAAAGTTTGTAAGTAAAAATCTAGGAATATCTCTTAGCAGAACTTATGATGTAATTACTTTTTATTCTGCATTATCTGATAAACCAAGAGGACAGTATGTAATTCAAATATGTAATAGTACAGCTTGTATGGTGAATAAGTATGAGACTTTAAAAGATGTTTTAGAACAGCAGTTAGAGATAAAGGTAGGGGAGACAACTAATGATGGAGTGTTTACGTTAATGTACTCACCTTGTTTTGGAGCATGTGATGTATCACCAGCTTTTCGTATAGGAGATGAGATTTTCGGGGAGTTAAGTAAGAAAAAAATTAAAGATATTATTCATGATTATAGAGGAGAAAATTTAAAAGAAATATTATAGGAAGTAAATAAAGAGGAGATATCAATATGAAAAAGTCAGTTGAAATAATATCTAAAAATTTTAACTTTAAAAATCCTGAATCTTTAGAGGAGTATATTAAATCAGGAGGATTTTCAGCTTTAAAGCAGGTTGTAGATACGCCAAAGGAAGAAATATTTGAGGTTGTAACTGCATCTAAATTAAAAGGTAGAGGGGGAGCTGCTTATCCAACTGGAAGAAAACTTCAACAAGCTGCTCAAGAGATAGCTGATTCAAAGGTTATTGTGTGTAATGCTGATGAAGGAGAACCTTCAACATTTAAGGACAGAGCTCTTTTGGAATGGGCACCCTTTAAGGTTTTAGAAGGACTTATAATTTCTGCATATGCTATAAATGCAGATAGAGGATATATCTATATAAGAGAAGAATATCAGAAGCTTCAAAGAAGAATGAGAACTGCCATAGAGTTAGCTGAAAAAGAGAATTTGCTTGGTGAAAATATCTTAGGCAAAGGGTTTAATTTAAAGGTAGAGGTAGTTTCAGGAGGAGGGGCTTATGTCTGTGGTGAAGGCTCTGCACTAGCCGAATCAATAGAAGGTAAAAGCGGAAGACCAAGAATCAAACCTCCATATATCAAGCAAAAAGGTGTATTTGGACTGCCTACCTGTATAAATAATGTTGAAACTTTAGCCATAATTCCAGTGTTATTTTCAAAGGATGCTGAGGAGTATCTTTCGTGTGGGACTGGGGAGAGTAAGGGAACTAAGTTAATAAGTATATCAGGAAATGTAAATAGACCAGGAGTATATGAAATCCCATTTGGCTTAACCTTAAGAGAGATAATATATGATGTGGGAAAAGGCATTGAAAATGATAAGAAGTTTAAATTTTTGCAGTTAGGGGGAGCTTCTGGACCTATAGCCTCAGATATGATGTTAGATGTTAAATATACATATGAGGATTTTAAGGATAATGGATTAGCTATTGGTTCAGGTGCGATTTTAGTAGGGGATGAAAGTAATAGCATTGTAGATTATGTAAGAACAGTCCAAGATTTTTTTGTTCATGAAAGCTGTGGTAAATGTACTCCTTGTAGGGAGGGAAACAGACAATTAGCTGTTATAATCAAAAGATTTTCTAATAAAATAGCAGGTCCAGAGGATTTAGCAAGTATAAATAAGATTACAGATATTATGAAAAGTGCATCTTTTTGTGGTTTAGGTAAGTCTTGCACTGCTCCTTTAATTTCTGCAATAAGAGAATTTAAAGAAGAGTTCTATAGCTGCATGTAAATTAAAAGATTCTACTATAAAAGAGGAGAAAATATATATGAATTATTACAAAGTAATTATTGATAAAAAGGAAGTTAGTGTGCCAGAAGGAACTACAATTTTACAGGCAGCAAAGTTTTTAAATATAAATATACCAACGCTATGCTATCATCCAGATCAAAGTGTGAAGGCTAACTGTAGAATTTGTCTTGTTGAAATAAAAGAAAGAAACTCCTTAGTTACTGCTTGTTCTACACAAGTATGGGAAGGTGCTCAAATACTAACAAATTCTAAAAGAGTATTAGATGCTAGAAAGAGTGTCTTAGAGTTAATATTAGCCAATCATCCACAAGATTGCTTAAAGTGCATTAGAAATGGAAGTTGTGAACTTCAAGATATATGCAGACAATTTAATCTAAGGGAAAGTGACTTATCTAACATAGCTCAAAGATATCCTTTAGATAATACCAATCCTTCATTAGTTAGAGATAGGTCAAAATGTATAAAATGTAACCGCTGTGTAGAGATGTGTGAAACTACACAGGGAATAGGGGCACTTTGTCATTCTCATAGATCTAGCAACTTAACTGTTGGAACAGCCTATAATGAAACATTAGAAAAATCTAATTGTATATATTGCGGACAATGTACAACAGTATGCCCTGTAGGTGCTTTATATGAAAAAGATGACACTGAAAAGGTGTGGGAAATTCTTAATGATAAAGATAAGCATGTTATAGTTCAAGTAGCTCCATCAATAAGAGTAAGTGTTGGGGATGAGTTTAATATGCCAGCAGGAGAAAATGTTACAGGTAAGATGGTTGCATCACTTAGAAGAATGGGTTTTGACAAGGTATTTGATACGAATTTTGCAGCAGACTTAACTATCATGGAAGAGGGAAATGAATTAGTTGAGAGAATAGAGAAAAATGGAGTGTTGCCAATGATTACTTCCTGCTGTCCAGGATGGATAAACTATGCGGAAATATACTCTCCAAGCATATTAAAGAATTTGTCTAGCTGTAAATCACCACAACAGATGTTTGGAGCAATAGCTAAAAGCTATTATTCTGAAAAGTTTGGAATAAGTCCAGAGGATATAGTAACTGTTTCTATTATGCCTTGTACAGCAAAAAAGTATGAGGCCAATAGAGTGGAAATGAAAACTAATGGGGTAAAGGAAGTTGATTTTGTTTTAACTACTAGAGAATTTGCAAGGATGATCAACACTGCAAATATTGATTTTAGAAACATAAAAGAGGAGGAGTTTGATTCTCCTTTAGGAACTGCTTCAGGGGCAGGCGCATTATTTGGAGCAACTGGAGGTGTAATGGAGGCTGCTTTAAGAACTGCATATACACTTTTAACTAATAAAAAATTAGAAAACATTGAATTTAAAGAAGTTAGAGGAATGAAGGGAGTAAAAGAAGCTGTTATAAACATAAATGATGTTCCTATAAAAATTGCTGCTGTTCATGGAATATCGAATGTTAAAAATATAATAGAGCAAATAGAGAATGGAACTGTTGAATATAGTTTCATAGAAGTTATGGCTTGTGTAGGAGGATGTGTAGGTGGAGGAGGACAACCTGTTGGAAGTACTCTAAAAGCTAAAGAAAAAAGATTGAAACAGATTTATAGAATTGATGGAAGGAAAGACATAAGAGAATCTCATAAGAATCCAGAAATAATAAAACTGTATAGTGAATATTTAGGTAAGCCTATGAGCGGCTTATCCCATAAACTTCTCCATACCAAATACTCTCCAAGGAATATAGACTAATAATACAATACTTTAATAAATCAAAGTGATAAAAAAATGTATTATATCAAATAAAACTTGATTCAGTTAGAATTATATCATAAGTTGCAGTGATTATGCCTATTGAGGCAATAGTTGGACCTACATCAAGTTTTGTTTACTTAAAACTCAATACAAAAGTGAATTGAAGTAAATTTAATTATAAAAATGATTAAGATTAAAAATAGTCTAATTAAAAAGTGTAGAGGTCTTCAAAGTAAGTATTAATAAGCGTTTGAAGAGTAGTAAAGGCAAAAATATGAAGGATTTAAATTTTTGGCATAATAGTTGCTTTATTATATAGAGAGGTATAGGTAGTGTAGAGTTATTAGGTATTACAAGTAATTCTAATATGTGATGATTTAGAAAAGATTACTTAAAGAGAATTCCCAATTAAAAGATTACGATTTATATATTATCCTCTACATTTAAAATTTATTTTACCACATAAATACCAGTACCACTTTTGGTGAAAAGTAGAATTTGTCAATAGCAGAAGATGAATTCTACTTTTACTTATTTAGTAGAGAAATATAAATCGTTGTATGAGAGAATATTTATTAAGCATTGGTTTAATATAGCTTAATTAAGAATACTGCCGAAATATTGAAATTTTGGCGGTATTTTTTCAGTTAAAGGGTAAATATCTTAGATTGAATTATCTATCTACCTCTGATATATTTAAGTTGTCCTTATGGAAAATATAGAAAACAAAATATTGGAGGAGTTTTTGTGAACTATGAAAAGGTTACCTTACTTCAAATTGAGTATTTTCTTGCTGCAGCTAAGCATTTAAATTTTACAGAAGCAGCTAAAAATTTATATGTTTCTCAGCCTTCTTTAAGTAGACAAATCGCTATATTAGAAAGTGAGATAGGCGTCCAACTTTTTTTTAGAACAAAGAGAAACGTAAGATTAACATCAGCTGGAATGGTCTTATTTAAAGAAATAAATGGAGTTGTAGATTCTATAGAGCAGGCAATAGAAAAAGTAAAACAGCCCAACTTAGGTGAAAATTGCACCTTAACTATTGGATGTCTAGAATCTATGAATACAAGTGTGTTTTTGCCCATGATAATTAGGAAATTTAAAGAAAAACATAGAGATACTAATCTAATTGTTGAAAGCTATGGTTTTAAACAGTTAAGAGAAAAACTTATTAATGGAAAACTAGACATAATATTTACCCTTTCCTTTGAAGTTGACGATTCATTAGGAATTGTGTGGGATACAGTTTATAGGGGAAATTCTTATATAGTAATGGATGTGTCCAACCCTTTAGCTAAATCTGAGAGTTTAAGCATTAAAGACCTCAAAAATGAGAAGTTTGTTATAATTTCTAGAGATGAATCACCTAAAGGCTTTGATGGAATAATAAAGATATGCAGAAAAAATGGGTTTGATCCAAGAATAGTAAAGCAGCTTCCAAATATAGAGTCGGTACTTCTTTGTGTTGAGGCAGGGGTAGGTGTTGCATTGTTTGATTCACAGGTAAGATATGATAATAAAAATATAAAAGTTTTTAAGGTTGAAAATGATTTTGTAGATGTAATAATGGCATGGAAAAAAGAAAATATGAATTCAAGCATACCACACTTTGTAAATGGAGTTTTAAGTGAAACAAAAATATAAATAAAATTATAGAGAATTAAATAATCGAGAGCTTATTATCAATTATCGATCTATAGGTTTGAAAAAAACCACTTTCCATATTACTTTTCATAAGTAGGCCAATTGTATCTAAAGGAGTTTCAGGGCAACTTTCAAGCCACCATTTGATAGTTGCCATACAATTAGATGCAAAAAGATAAGAGTATAAGTCAGCATAACTATCTTTTGATTTATTAAACTTTTCATCTGTATAAATAATATTTAATATATCATTTTGAAGGATGCCAAGCATTTCATTATAAATATTTCTTTCAATTTTGGCATTCCATAAAGTGATATAGACTTCACGGTTATCTATAAAGAACTCTAGTATATTTTTGAAATAATCATGGTATACAGAATTATAAATCTCACTATTTGATGCTTTTATAAAGTCAGAGTTTACATTCTTTATAAAATTATCAAGTACGTCACTAATATAACAGTCAATCACATCAAATTTATCTACGTAGTATTTATAAAAAGTGGTTCGATTTATTTGAGCATATTCTGTTATTTTATTAACAGTAATATTTTTTGTAGGATATTTACTCATACATTTAAGCAAAGCATTATAAATACTTTGTTTTGTTTTTATTACTCTTAAATCTTTTTCACTCACTTCTATACCCCCTATAATATTTAATCAACATTTCAAACGGTAAGTGTTGGATAAGCAACATTAAGCAATATCTTTGCTGATTGTTTGAAAAAATGTGCTATGCTACCATAATAATATAAAACGATATCGTTATCAATAACTAAAAATTTAACAAGAGGAGTATTATTATGAGTAAGTTTACAAATCTATTTAGCCCTATCAAGGTGCGTAATTATACTTATAAAAATAGAATTATTAATGCACCTACATTATTTGCACATTCTGTGTTATTTCTGCCTGAAATCAAAGAAAATGTTTATAGAATGGTTGAAAATAGAGCAAAAGGAGGTTCAGCAGCAGTATCGACAGGAGAGATTTCTGTTAATGCTGAAGAAGCTTTATGTTTATTTTTAGAGCGTCCGGTGGATTTTAATAAATACGAAGGAAAAGACTTTGAAGATATTAAAGAATTTGCAACGAGAATTAAGAAACACGGAGCTATTTCTTATTTAGAATTTTGTCATGAGGGTTCTAGGTCAGAGGCTAAGCCGCCGTATCAACCTTGGGGACCAGATGGATATGTAAGAGAAGACGGGGTTGAGGTAAAGGAAATGGATATCTCTATGATGAAAAAAGTTTGCGAGGATTTTGCACGAGTTTCAAGATTTGCTAAAGCTTGCGGATTTGACGGAGTATTAGTTCATGGAGGACATGGATTTAATATGCAGCAATTTCTCTCACCTTGGACAAACCATCGTAAGGATGAATTTGGAGGTAGTATGGAGAATCGCGCTCGTTTTCCAATTATGATTCTTGATGCAGTTCGTGAAGCAATCGGAGATGATATGATTATTGAGCTTAGAATAAGTGCAGAAGATGGTGTTAAAGATGGACTTACCATTGAGGAAACAGTTGAATTCTGTAAGTTAATTGATGGTAAAGCTGATATAATTCATGTATCAAATGGATTGAAGTGGGCTGGAAATCAAACAAATACATTTTCAGATTTATTTGATAAACATGGTGTTAATGTTGAACATGCAGCTAAAATTAAAAAAGCTGTGAAGAAATCCTTAGTCGCAGTAATTGGGGGCATAAATAGTCCAGAACAAGCTGAAGAAATTATAGCTTCTGGAAAAGCAGACTTTATTGAAATTGGTAGACAAGGGTTTGCAGATCCTGAATTTGCAAATAAAGCAAAGAATGGAGAAGAAGATAAAATAAGAAGATGTGTAAGATGTTTTCAATGCTACCCTGGATTCTGCGAACATAAGACAGATATACCTTTGTGGGAAAAATTACCGATTGAAGAAGCAAATAAAATTTATTCACCTGCCTCAATGGGAAGATGTGCAATAAATCCAAACTCAGGTTTTGGGCATTATCCTGATCGTATGCCTGTACCAAAAGGAAGTAAAGAAGTTTTAATTATAGGCGGAGGAGTAGGAGGTCTTCAGGCAGCATTAACAGCTAAAGAAAGAGGGCATAGGGTAACTTTAGTTGAGAAGACAGGTAAGTTAGGGGGAATCATTAATTTTACTGATACAGATGAGGATAAAAGGGATTTAAGAAACTTTAAAAACCTTTTAATTAGAGAAGTTGAAGAAGATAAAACTATTAAAGTTATTATGAACACAGAGGTTGATATGGATTTAATAGATAAAATGAATCCAGATGTAGTAATTATTGCTGTTGGATCTCAGCCTAGTGTTCCAAAAATCCAAGGAATAGATACAGCTATGAATGCACTTGAGGCATATAGTTTAAATGACAATATTGGCAAAAATGTTGTACTTGTAGGAGGTGGGCTTGTAGGCTGTGAAGTAGGACTTCATCTTGCAGATGAAGGAAAAAGTGTAACTGTTGTTGAGATGAATACAATGATGGCTTATGAAACCTTTGGCTACTATAGAAATGCTTTATTAGATGAAATGGATAAAAGGGGAATAAAGCAAGTTATTGGAGCTAAATGTCTTGAGTTCAAGCAAAATGGTGTTTTAGTTTTGAAAGATGGAAAAGAGTCTTTCATTGAAGCCGATACTGTTATTTTTTCAATGGGAATGAAATCAAACACTGAATTAGCTGAAGCACTAAAAGATGCATGTAAAGATAGAGAAGTATATGTTATTGGAGATTGTGTAAAACCAGGAAAAGTTGGAGATTCAGTTAGAAGTGGTTATATGGCAGCTATGTCAATAATATAGAGTTTTAGATTAAGTATAAGTCTCACATTTGTTAGCTTTTTATGATAACAATGTGAGACTTTTTACTTTCACTAACATATAAATCAAAAACTAATAAGGATTCTATAGAAATGTGTATTTATAGTTATAACGTATAACAGTAATAACAAATAGGCATTTTAATTAAATGTTTAACATTGATAAAATATAAACAAGCAAGCAAATAAATATTACTTTGGTTGAAAAGGATTACTAGAGTATTAAAAAATAAGGAGAGAGAGATATGATAAAGGATTTAAAAAGAGAATTAACCATCGAAGAAAAAGAAAAGTCATATTCAAAGTACTTTTATAAGCAACTTGCAACTCCAAACCCAGAATTAATGGAGATTTTAAGAAAAGGACCTATGAACCCAGAGAAAGCATTAAAACCTGAAAACATAAATCACTTACTTGAACCAGGATACGATGAAGTAGAAACAGGATACTGCATTTTAGAAAATGGAGCTGGTTATGTTGCTGTTAACAACAAGTTCCCAGGGGTTTCATTAGATATGATTAATTGGTGGTTTGCATGGCATGCTCTTGAGGATTTAAGGTATATGCTATGGTTTAGAGATGGTCATTATGGAATATCAATAAGTGATGAAGATAGAGAAAAAATACTTAATCCTGAGACTCCAATCTTAGAAAAGTTCCAAGGACGTGTGCATCAGGTAATAGAAGATACAGGAAATGGACCAGAGGATATTCAGATTTCGTTCTTAAGCCCAGAACAAATAGGTTTTGATCCTAAGGAACTTAAAGAAAAAAATATAACAGTAGTATGTGGTAATGGTATAGCACAGTCAAGAGCTGGCGGACCTAAAGCCCCCGCTGTAATGATGCATTTATTTAGAGAGGTAGATGGAGGAGTAGAATCTCGTACAAGATTTTGGATGGGATATAACATAATTGATAAAAAACTTTGCAAATTGCTTCCAGATGGAATACAGATGCCAATTCAAGCTCCGATGGGACTAGCCTTCCATAATGTTGAGGAGTATAGCAATTTAGCAGAGATATTACCAAGTCTATATAGTGAAATGAATGGAGAAATATTTTAGAGATTCTTTTAGTTAAATTTAAATGAACATGGATGAATATTAAGAGAGAGTGAGGAATTAGTAATGAGCAAATATAAAAATGTGTTTTCGCCAATAACAATAAAAGGAGTGGAGTTTAAGAATAGAATAGAGGTAGCACCTATGGTACCTTGTATGGCAACTCCAGAAGGATGGGTTACTAAAGAAGTAATTGAATTTTATAGACCATTTGCTAAAGGTGGTGCAGCAATAGTTACAGTAGGTGACTCTGCGATAAACTGGGAACATGCAATGGATCATGAAGGACAAATTAATCTAGGTGATGATAATGTAAAAATGGGTCTAGATGATTTAGCAGACGAAGTACAAAGATATGGTTCTTTAATTTCTATAGAATTAAATCATGGAGGACGTTTTGCTAACTCTATGAATTTAGCAACTAAAGGTTTAAAACCAGTTAGTTCTACTCCAAAACCAGCTGAAATTGATGAATATTTCTCAAAGCTTCAAGGTAAAACACCAGCAGAAGTTGAAGAAATGAGCATTCCATTAATAAATAAAACTATTCAAGATTTTGCAGATGCTGCTGGAAGATGTAAAGACAGCGGATTTAAAATGGTAATGATTCATGGAGCGCATGGTATGCTTCCTTCACAATTTTTATCTCCATACGTAAATAAACGTACTGATAGATATGGTGGAAGTTTTGAAAATAGAGCACGTTTCTGTATTGAATTATTAGAAGCTGTACGTAGAAGAGTTGGAGAAAACTTTATACTAGAGTACAGAATTAGTGCAGATGAATTAGTTGAAGGCGGAATGAAAGTTGAAGAAGTTATTGAGTTTGTTAAGCTTATAAAAGATAAAATTGACATACTTCATGTTTCAGCAGGTATGCTTCCAAATCCATTTACTATTCAATATATGATTCAACCATTATATGTTCCTTACATGTTAAACATACATTTTGCTGAAGAAATTAAAAAGGCAGTTGGTAATGATTTATATGTAACGGCAGTTGGATCAGTTATGACTTTAGAAAATGCAGAAGAAATATTATCAAGAGGATTAGTTGACTTTGTTGCTATGGCAAGACCATTTGTAGCAGACCCTGAATTCATGAGAAAAACTGCTCTTGGAAAAGTTGAAGATGTACGTCCTTGCGTACGTTGTAATACTTGCTGCGGTCGTTCAGCATTCTTTAAGAAAACTAGATGTTCTGTTAACCCAACTAATGGACGTGAAACAGAATATCCAGGTGGAAAAGTTCAAAAAGCAGATGTTAAGAAAAAGGTTGTAATAGTTGGTGGAGGCCCAGCTGGAATGCAGGCTGCACTTACTTCTATTGAAAGAGGGCATGAAGTTGTACTTTTTGAAAAGGAAGAAACATTAGGCGGTACTTTAAAACATGCTACAGACCTTGAATTTAAAAAGGACTTAAGAAACTACTTAGAATGGATAGTTGCTCAAACTTTAAAATGTGGAGCAACAATAAAGTTAAATACAGAAGCTACAGAAGATATGATAAAAGAAGAAAATCCAGATGCTTTAATTATAGCAGTTGGAGCTACTCCACTTATTCCTAATATACCAGGTGTTGATAAGGAACATGTTCATTGGTCAGGAGATGTAGATTGTGGAAGAGTACCAGTAGGCAACAAAGTAATTGTTGTTGGGGGAGGACTTACAGGAGCTGAATCAGCTGTTGATTTAGCAATGCAAGGTAAGGACGTAACACTTCTTGAAATGCAAGGACCAGAAGCATTATTAAATGGATCTTCATTAATCAACAGATTCTCATTACAATCTTTATTAATGAAACATGGAGTTAAAGTTGTAACTAATACTAAGCTAGAAGAAATTACTGACAAAGGAATTAAGACTATAAATTCTAGATTCCAATGGAAAGAAT
Organism: Clostridium sp. UBA1652; assembly: GCF_002320975.1. NCBI lineage: Bacteria > Bacillati > Bacillota > Clostridia > Eubacteriales > Clostridiaceae > Clostridium > Clostridium sp. UBA1652. The sequence continues at coordinate 5,304 of NZ_DCLI01000077.1, read as the reverse complement.
ATGAAGCAGATACAGTTGCATTAGCTTTAGGAATGAGACCACGTAAAGATGTTATAGCTAGCCTTAGACACGCTATTCCAGAAACAGAGGTTTATGTTATCGGAGATGGAAAACAAATAGGTAATGTATATTCAGCAGTTCACGCTGGATTTGATACAGCAGCAGAAATATAAAGTGAAACTTAGCTTTAGAGGGAGTTTTACAGTGGCTAGACATCAGATAAAACTTAAGATGATAATAAGTATTATGGAGGAGTAGAAATGAAAATTTTAGCAGTTACAGCAGGTAGAAGAAATGGAAATGGGGAAATTTTAGCTAAAGCAGCTCTAATGAAAGCAGAGGAGCTAGGTGCAGAAGTTAAGATGATTAACCTTCACAATTATAATATTAAACCTTGTTCTGGCTGTGAGTCTTGTACAGTAAAATTCACACAAAAAGGAGAAGCTCCTGAATGTGTGTTCAAGGATAAAGATGATATGGACACAATTATGCAAGAATGGCTAGCTGCTGATGGTGTTATTGTAGTTGTCCCAGCATACTCATTTATGCCAGCAGGTTTATACAGAATATTCACAGACCGTCATTTAGCATATGAACCAAACTTCCATAAGCAAGTAAATAATCCTGCTTACTTTAAACATAGAGTTGGTGGAATCATTTCAAATGGAGGATCTACTAGAAGCTGGATGTCACTTGGATTAGAAAGCATGAACATTACACTATTAGCTCAAGACATCAAGGTAGTTGACCAAGTTATGATAAATCGTGCACCAAGACCTGGACAAGTTCTTCTTGATGAAGAAAGTTTAGAAAGAGCAGCAAAACTTGGAGAAAATGTAGTTAAGGGAATTCAAAACTATGAAGAAGTAGGGTTCCTTGGAGATGAAAATCTTGGATGGTGTCCAGTTTGTCACTCAAATGTTCTATCATTAGGAGAGCCACATTGGAATGAACAAGGCTTCAAAATAGAATGTCCTGTATGTCATTGCGGTGGAGATTTAGAAAAAGATGAAAATGGAAAGTGGAAGTTTGTAATAGAACAAGATGGACACAGAAAATCAATGACAAACGGTAATGGAGCTAAGGATCATTTCTTCGAAATACAAGACACTATGAGAAAATACTTCTCTAATATGGAAGTAATAAATGAAAAACGTAAGAAATATTTAGATTATAAACCAGCAACAATTGAAATAAAGAAGTAAGCTTAAAAAGGACTATGAAGTTTTTCATAGTCCTTAATTAATACAATATTGTATTAAAGATAAATTATTGGAGATGAGTTTAATTTATAGTTACATTACCTATTTTTCTTTTTTTACTGTGTAAGATAGCTAAAAACTTAACATTTTTCTAGATATAAGAGTTTGAAATTTTAATTGTGAAAAGTATGGCATGGAAATTGCTCTACTATTTTAAGGTAGTGTTTTAATGAGTTTTACGAAGAAAGGGAGAAAATATATGAACTTAATAGATATGTTTAATTTATCTTTGGGTCAATGGCTTTGGATGATAGTAGCTGCATTTTGTATTGGCTTTTCAAAGACTGGAATAAGTTCATTTTTAATGCCAGCTATACCTATAATTGCAGGAGTATTTGGAGGTAAGGAATCCACTGGAATTATGCTGCCTATGCTTTTAGTAGGAGATATAGGTGCTTTATATTATTATAATAGACATGCTGAATGGAACAACATAAAAAAATTATTACCTTGGGCTATAACAGGACTAGTTCTTGGAATAATAGTTGGTAATTATGTTAGTGACAAGCAGTTTAAGTCATTTATAGCAGTTTCAGTAATAATATGCCTATTAATATTAATTTACACTGAAATAAAGGGCGGAAATTTAAATATACCTAAAAACTTCTTTGTATATGCTTTAACAGGAGCTTTGTGCGGGTTTACATCAATGATAGGTAATGCTGCGGGACCTGTTTTCAGTGTTTATTTATTAGCAAGAGGATTTAAGAAAGATGGATTTATGGGTACTACTGCATGGTTTTTCTTTATTATAAATTTAACTAAAGTACCGCTACAAATTGTATTCTGGCACAACATTCCTTTCAATACGATTTTCCTTACTATAATAATGATACCAGCAATAGCTATTGGGGCAGTATTAGGAGTTAAGGTAATAAAAAGACTTAATGAGAAGTTATTTCATAGCACTATTTTAGTTGTTACGGCTATAGCAGCAATCAAATTACTTATTTAAAACATATTTGCATTGGTACAATTCGTTTTTGTATTAGCAAAAAATGTTCTAATTATGGTGAGGGGGATAATATGGATAAGAACTTAGAAAGAATAATAGATTTTGCTCCAATAATAAAGCAATTAGTTAAAGAAGACTGTTCATTAACTATAACTAATAAAGAAGAATGTATTTATTCTGAAGATGGACAAAATGTTAAGGCACCTTTTAAAGTTGGAAAGTTAAACGAACTAGAGATGAGCGGACTTAGAACGGTAATAAAAAATAAAAAAACATTAGATAAGGTGCTTACAAAAGAGACTGACGGAATAGACTTAATGATAACAGCTATGCCACTAATGAATAGAGAAGGGGATGTAATAGGAAGTATAGGAGTCTCTAAAAGTATTGAAAAGGTGGCAAATATAAAAAATTCATCCCTAAGACTAATGAAATCCTTAGAGGAAACTAATAAAATAGTAAATGGCTTTGCTAGTGATGCAGTAAAACTTTCTGAAAGATTAAATTATATGATTAAAGAAACCAAGCAAGGAAAAGAGAATGTGGAAAAGAGCAATGAAGCTGTAAGATTAATAGGTAATATAGCTAGACAATCGAATATATTAGGACTAAATGCTTCTATAGAATCAGCAAGAGCAGGAGAATATGGAAAAGGATTTTCTGTAGTAGCAAAAGAAATGAGAAAGCTTGCATTATTAAGTGAAGAAACTTCTAAAAAGATATCAGAAGCATTAAGTAATATAGATGGTGGAATAGATATGGCAATAGAGTCATCTAGTTATATTGGGGAAATAGCATCAGGACAAGCAGAATCAATAGAAAAGATTGCTGCAAGTATAGAGAAAATAGCCTTAGATTCAAAGGCATTAGTTGAACATTTAGGTACAGATATTTAAGAAAAAGTCAATATTTATGCTGATAACGATTTCTGATATAATAAGCTAGGATAGTTATTTTAGAAACGGGAGAAAAATATATGAATGAGAACCTTATTACAATTCAGGTAGATTCTGAAACCAAGAAAAAGTATACGGATATACTTAATAAAAGTGAGCTTTCTCCAAAAGTATTGTTAGACAGAATGATGGAAACTTATAATTTTCGTATGGATAGTGATATTGACGTACTACTTGTAGCAGACACTGTATATGATGGAGTATATATTACAGACAAGGATGGTATTGTAATATATATCAATAAAGGATACACCAGAATTGCTGGAGTAGAAGAACATGAAATAGTAGGAAGAAATATACAAGAGATATGGGAGGAGAAGGGGTTTTATTCAGATGCTGCATTTATACTTTTAGATGATAATAAAGAGAGCACGGCATTGCAGATGATAGGCAGTTTAGATAAAAAATCTATGAGGCTTATAAAACCACAACCTATATCACATATAGTTAGAGATAAAAAGAAAGAAATTTCAGTAATAACTACTATAGAAAGAAATAATAAAATAGTACTTATGAGCGGAAAACCATTCTTTGATGAAGAAGGGAATATAGTAAGAATAACTATATTAATGAGAGATATTACTGAATTAATGAAATTAAAAGAGAACTTAGATAAGGCTGAGAATGAAAAAAAGAAATATTTAAATGAGTTAAAACACATAAAGAAAGTTCAACTTGAAGGAAACATAATATCCAAGAGTAAAGAGATGGATAGTATAAGAAGCTTAATTAAAAGTATTGCTAAAACAGATGCAACTGTGCTTATAACTGGTGAAACAGGAGTAGGAAAGGAAGTAGTAGCAAAAGAAATCTACGTTAATAGTAATAGAAATAAAGAACCTTACGTAAAGATAAATTGTGCAGCTATACCAGAGACACTATTAGAATCTGAACTATTTGGATATGAAAAAGGAGCCTTTACTGGAGCACAAAATAAAAACAAGCTAGGATTGTTTGAGATAGCTAATAATGGAACGCTACTTCTAGATGAAATAGGGGAAATGCCTATAGCTCTTCAATCAAAGCTTCTAAGAGTTCTTCAAGACAGAGAAATTAAGAGAATAGGCGGAGTGGAGTTTATAAAAATAGATGTGAGAGTTATTGCTGCCACAAACGAAGATCTGCATAAACAAATAAAAGAAGGAAAGTTTAGAGAAGACTTATTTTACAGATTAAATGTAATTCCTATAAGTATTCAGCCACTTAGAGAAAGACCAGAAGATATAGATGCTCTAGCCGATAGCTTTTTAGAAAAGAGTAATAAGAAGTATGGTAAAAATAAAGTATTTAAAAATGAGGCATTGCAAGCATTAGAAAACTATAATTGGCCAGGCAATGTGAGAGAATTACAAAATATAATAGAGAGATTAGTAATAATCGGAGAAGAGAAACTGATAGATAAGGATAAGATTTATGGAGCTTTAGGTAGGGAGAAAGTATCTAACTGCTTTAATATGGATGAATTTACGAGCTTGAAAAAATCAGTAGAAGACTTAGAGCGAGAAATAATAAAAAAGACCCTTAATAAATATGGAAGTACATATAAAGCAGCAGAAATCTTAGGAATAACACAATCCACAGTTGTAAGAAAAGCTAAATCTCTAGGGATTAAAGACTGGTAGAAGAATATACATAAGTAATGATATGGAGGAGAAATATGTACAAGATAGTTAAAAAAAGACAATTAAATGAAAATATCTATCTAATGGATATAGAAGCACCAAGAGTAGCAAAATCATCAAATCCAGGACAATTTATCATAGTGAAAATGGATGAAAAAGGTGAAAGAATTCCATTAACCATATGTGATTATGACGCTGAAGCTGGAACAGTAACAATAGTGTTCCAAACCTTAGGTGGCTCAACACAAAAAATGGCTACTTACAATGAAGGAGACTACTTCCATGACTTCGTAGGCCCACTTGGAGTACCTTCAGAAATGGTACATGAAGATTTAGAGGAATTAAAAAAGAAGAAAATAGTGTTTATAGCAGGTGGAGTAGGAACAGCTCCAGTATATCCACAAGTTAAGTGGCTAAATTCAAGAGGAATTAATGTTGATGTTATAGTTGGGGCAAAAAGCAAAGACATATTAATACTAGAAGAAGAAATGAGAGAAGTAGCAGGAAAC